>SLHZ01000220.1 GCA_007135895.1 Balneolales bacterium
CCGGTTTGAAAGACCAGCTTGAACGTGATATTCAGGCTACATACGCCGGTGACCCGGCTGCCAAAACCCACATGGAGGTAATCCGGACCTATCCGGGTTTTTATGCCATTGCTTCCTACCGGATTGCTCATTATCTCCATCAGCAGGGCTACCTGCTCCTTGCACGTATGATTACCGAGAATGCGCACAGCAGGACCGGTGTTGATATTCACCCCGGGGCCCGCATCGGGAGTCACTTCTGCATCGACCACGGAACCGGCGTTGTTATTGGGGAAACCACCCGTATCGGTGATCATGTAAAAATATACCAGGGGGTAACGATCGGCGCCCTAAGTGTGAAAAAAGAAGATGCTGCTAAACAACGCCATCCCACTATCGGCAATCACGTGGTCATCTATGCCGGAGCAACCATCCTGGGCGGCGATACCGTTATCGGAGACCACAGCATCATCGGAGGCAATGTCTGGCTCATCAACAGCGTGCCGCCATGGACCCGCATATCCTACGTAGCCCAACAGGAAAAAAGCTCTAATGGTCCCGTTACACCCGAAACAAAACAGGAACCCCTCTCATAAACCGCAACCGGCATGCATCTGGAACAGCTTATCGGCAACACACCCCTGGTCAAGACCCGCAACATATCTCCGCACCCTGATATCGCCATCTGTTGCAAGATGGAAGGGCGTAATCCCGGGGGCAGTGTCAAGGACCGGGCCGCCCTGGGCATGATTACTGCCGCCCTGGAACGGGGCGATATCAAACCCGGTGACCTTCTGGTGGAAGCCACAAGCGGCAACACGGGTATTGCCCTGGCCATGATCGCCCGGCTCAAAGGCCTGCACATGACCCTCATCATGCCCGGGAACTCAACCCGGGAACGCATCGATACCATGAGGGCTTATGGCGCTGAAGTCATCCTCACCCCGGCGGAAAAAAACATCGAGTACTCCCGTACACTCGCCGAAGAGATGGCCAGTGGCGGGGACTATCATATGCTGGACCAGTTCTCCAATCCCGACAACTACCTGATGCACTATCGAACCACCGGTCCCGAAATATGGAAGGATACAGCTGGGAAGATCACCCATTTTGTCTCATCCATGGGTACCACCGGAACCATCATGGGCGTCTCCCGATACCTGAAGGAGCAGAATCCCGATATCCGGATCATCGGGGTGCAACCCGATGACGGCTCGCAGATCCCCGGAATTCGTCGGTGGACTCCCGAATTCCTTCCCAAAATATACGACCGGAACAGAGTGGATCGTCTGATCGATGTAAGCCAGGAAGAAGCCACTCTCATGGCCCGCCGCATGGCCCGTGAAGAGGGTATCTTTGCCGGTATGAGCAGCGGCGGCGCCCTTGCTGCCGCCGTGAAACTGGCCGGCACCCTCTCGACCGGACTTATCGTCTGCATCACTTGTGATATCGGTGACCGCTACCTCAGTTCCACCCTCTTCTCCGATGCATGACTCCTTAATACCGTATTTTTTCCCAACAGCAATCGATTCAATCTGACATGCACCACACTGCTCAATCCGTCAGGATCCGTCACTACGGATTCCATATTCTCCTGTCCGCTATGATAACAAGCATCAAACACCTGTACACCGCGTTGGCTCTGTCCGCTAAGATAACGAGCATCAAACGCCTGTACACCGCGTTGGTCCTGTTCGCAAAACCAGCAGGGGGCATCCGCCTCCTCACCATCCTGGCCCTCATCCTCTCCAAGCTGCTAATGGCTTCGCTACCTGCACTTGCCGCTGATACCACACGAACCCGTATCGCACCGGGGTTTCATTATATCCGCATTACCGACCCCTCCCAGCCGGTACGAATATCCGCCCTTGAAGTCAATATCGCCCACCCCGGTGTAAAGATCCGCACTGCACTGGCCCATAATACTCTCGGACACAACTTCGAGACCACTCGTTCCATGGCAAGGCGCTACAACCAACCCGGCTACACGGTTGTCGGGGCACTAAATGGCGACTATTTCGGCATGGGGAACCCGTCCAACCCCTATACCTTCCTGAATAACATCATGGTCAAGGACGATGAGTTTGTTGTTGGCAAACCAAACAGCCGCAGCCAGTTCGGTATTCATTCCGACGGAAGTCCATTTGTCGATCTGCTCCGCTTTTCGGGAGAAGTCAAGTTGCCCGAAACCGGTCCGGTGCCAATCAGCGCCCTCAATCATCTGCGCGGAGGCAACCAGATCGTTCTTTATAATCACTATTTCGGCAATAATACCCGAACCGATCAACACGGACTGGAGCTTCTCATGAAAAAGATTGACGCGGCTCAGGTCGGTCAGCCAATCCGTTTTGTCATTCAAACCGTAGTAGACGGACAAGGCTCCATGGGTATTCCCGACCAGGAGCACTATGTCCTGTCAGCTACCGGTGAACTCTCCGCAATTGTCCGGCAGGAAGTCCAGCCGGGTGACACCCTCACCGCCGTTATCTCTTTCGGCTTTGAAGTAACCGGCTCATTTCACGCGGGCTCCGGATCGTATCCTGTCAGCGGAAGAAACACCAGGCGTTCTGAAAACCAGATTATTTTGTACGATCGCGCCGGGGGTCTGACTACCGGAACGAACGAATGGGGCAATGAAATCCTTCTCGAACCCATAGGACCGGTCACCCTGGATGGCCAGTCCGCCTTCGTGGTTATCCGGCAGGAGTCCCACGTTGGAAATATGGAAATCCCACCCGGCCACTACGTCATATCGGGACATGGTGGCGGACGCCTGTTCATGCAAAGCAATGTTACGGTTGGCGATACTGTCACAACTGAACTGCATAGCATGCCTGTCCGTGACCAGGTCTCCCAGCTCATGGGTGGCGGTCCGCGCCTGATCACCGAAGGGCAATTCCCGGCATCCTGGGTCGGTCTGGAGTCCTTTGCCGACGGTCACAATCTTGCTCGTCATCCTCGCACGGCCGTAGGTATCAGCAAAGACAGTACACGGATTTGGTTCATGGTGGTGGACGGACGTCAGACTGCCAGTCGGGGCGCCACCATGGAGGAAACGGCTCGCATCATGTTCAACCTGGGAGCCTGGAATGCCGTCAACCTCGACGGCGGCGGTTCCAGTACACTCATCATTGAGGACGAATGGGTACACCGGCCCACCGACTCTGACTGGATGAGACCGGTTGGCAACGCGCTGCTCGCAATAGCCGAACCCTTTGAAGAGGATACGTTTGGCGGAATCAGGATCTCCCCTAAAAGCAAAGTGGTGGAAGTGGGTGAGTATTTCAACTTCGACGTGACCGGCCTGGATCTCTGGGGTGATTATGCCGAAGTCAATTCTGCTGATATCGACTGGGAAATTATTGATCTGGAAGCAACTTTCGGCAGAGGCGGTTTTCTTGCTCATGCCGCCGGCGAAGGCTTGGTGGTAGCACATTACCGCGAAAGCTACAGCGACACTGCAAGAGTCCGTATCACCACCGACCTTGACTCGGAAAGAGCCCAAA
>SLHZ01000353.1 GCA_007135895.1 Balneolales bacterium
CGACGATGTTCCCATGATTAATGAAGCCGTGGAAAATGCAAAACAGGGACAGCCCATTAACATGGTCTACCGCATGAAAACCGCTTCCGGCAAATGGCGCTGGCTGCATGACCGCAGCATGAATTTCGTCTACGACAAGGATGAAATCTATATTGAGGGAATGGCCACCGATATCACCGAACAAAAACTGGCCGAGGAACAGATACAGAATAATATCCGGGAAAAAAACATCCTCCTCTCTGAAATTCATCACCGGGTCAAAAACAACATGGCCGTCGTCTCCAGCCTGCTCACCCTGCAGGGAGAGTTCAAACAATACGACAACCATACGAAAAAAATCCTGCAGGAAACACAAAATCGCATCAAGTCGATGGCGCTGGTCCATGAAATGGTCTACGAAAGCGACAACTTTGCCGCCATCAATCTGGGCGAATTACTCCGAAAAATGGTAAAAAACCTTGAAAAAGTGTACGGCAACCAGAACATTGTCATCAACTGTGATGTCTGTGACAATGACATCATGGTTGACATGACCAACTCGGTGCCATTAAGCCTCTTTGCCAATGAAGTGATACTCAACGCCTGCAAACACGCTTTTCCGGAGGGAAAACAAGGTGTTATCGACGTACTCCTGTGCCGGAAAGAAAACGAGGTTCAACTGGTCATCCAGGACAACGGAGTAGGGGTGCCCGACCCGGATATACTCTGGCAGCCCAAGAGCTACGGCTATACCATCATCCATGGACTCATCGGACAGCTCAGGGGCGAGCTTAAACTGTCCACTGCGAAACCCGGTACCGGTTTGCGGGTCGAAGCCCTGATACCTCAAAAATCCGAAAAAAACAACCCGGGTTAAAACCGGCTCATCGAACCAATCCCCATGTAATCGTGTTCTAAGTCCATGCAGCAAAAGTAACCACATGTCAACACCATGCCGTCATTCTGGCCGTAATCAGCGTAATCAATACCCAAGTAACAAATCATCTTTCCTAATGTTTCCTAAATCTCTTTTTTTCGCACTCGTCTTCTTGCTTTCCACACTGTCTTTTCAAACCGCAAAAGGCCAGACACTTCCTCCCGATGAACTGGTCCATGACCTGATGAACCAAATCTCTCAGGACAGCCTTCTGAAACATATTCAGATCCTCGAAGATGCCGGGGGCACCCGCAGCCGCATCTCCTTCACACCCGGCAAAGACAGCGCTGCAGCCTATCTCTACGACACCTTCAAAAGCATGCCCGGCCTGTCCGCCGTATGGCTCGATACGTTTTATGTGGAGTATGCCCACCCACCCTACGACACCGTTCCACAGGTCAATGTGGTGGCCAAAATTGAAGGAGCCCTTTTTCCCGACTCCTATTATGTCATCGGAGGCCATTATGACACAACATCCGACCGGGATGATGACTGGGGTCATATGGGAGCCCACTGGCAGACTATTGAAGCGCCGGGCGCCAATGACAATGGAACCGGAGTGGCCGCGGTCCTGGAAATAGCACGGGTACTCTCTGATCCTGAAAACCGGTTTCAGCCCGATTATACCCTGGTTTTTGTCGCTTTCGGAGTTGAAGAGCGCATTCCCCAGGGACTCCGGCAACAGAATTCCCTTGTCAGCCATGTGGGCAGCCGCCACATGGCACAAACGGCGAGCGCCAACAATGACGATGTCCTCGGCATGATATCGATCGACATGGTCGGATATAACGATCACTATGATTATACCGCACTGGTGACTCATGAACCTTCCAATCAGTTTGAATCGGTGAAGTTCGCCATGGAGTTCTATCAGGCCAATGAGGACTATGATGTCGATCTGATCATGAACGACCCCCCGTTTGCCAGCGGTTCCTACAGCGATCACGACACGTTCGCCGATGAGGGCTATCCGGCCATTCTCATGATCGAGGCGGCCCCGCCCTGGAGAAATACCGTAAAAGAGGGCTTCAGTCCTCATCTTTATCTGGCTAATCCCTACTATCATAAAATCACCGACACATGGGAGCGCATTAATATGGGACTGGTCCGCAAAGTGACCCGGCTCAATCTGGCAACCATCGCTTCCTTCGGTGGCCAGGCGGTGGAAACCGATGCCTATTTTGCCGATCTGCAAACTCCCGACGCCGCAGGCGAAATCATCCTTTCCGGCAACTACCCCAACCCCTTCAATCCGGTTACCCGCATCAACTTTGAGCTGCCGCACAGCGCCCATGTCAGCCTTGCCATCTTCGATATCACCGGAAGCCGGATTGCGACACTCGTTGACCAGAACCTTTCGGCCGGAAAACACAGTATACCTTTTGACGCTGCAGGTGGACGTAATCTCTCCAGCGGTATCTACCTCTACCGGCTCGAAAGCGGCACCTTCTCCGCCACCGGAAAAATGACACTCGTGAAATAGTATCAAATGAACCAAACTTTAAATACTACTCTGCGGAATATGACGCCTCTCAACACACTGAATTAAATAGCACCCTGCAGAAACAGCAAAAACTCCGATAAAAAACAATCATGCGAAACGGTTACAAGATCACTGACAATTCCTCCCTGCCGGTCCGGCGAAACGGCAGATTGCGCCATATCCTCCCTGTCTTCATGGCGGTTATAGCGGCAATGACATCGGCATCGGCCTCTTTTGCCGGTGCTGAAGGGCAGATTCCCATGACTTTTGCCGAATTCACCGGTTTTACCCCGGAGGAACGCATCGCCGAAAATTATCAGGTGGTACAGTACCTGCAGTATCTCGACCGTGTCTCCGACCGGGTTTCTGCGTTCGAAATCGGCTATACCTACAACCGGCAACTCCAGATGGGCGCCATCGTAACCTCCCCGGAAAATCACGCCCGGATCGAGCAGATTCGTCAAAACGCCCTCCTGCTTAGCGACCCCCGGGGACTTTCCACCCGTGACGCCGAAAGCATTATCGCACAGCAACCCGCCATTCTCTACCTGGGCGGAAGTATCCACGGTTTCGAACTCTCCGGAACGGAAGGGGTGCTGATGCTGCTCAGCGATATGGTCACGCAAAACGACGATGCCATCCTGGAACGGTTGAAGCATACCGTACTGATCTTCGACCCCATCATCAATGCCGACGGCCGCGACGCCTTCGCCCGCCGAAATCATGACCACACGGGCCGTGTTCACAACCCGGATCCGGTCGACTGGGCCAATGATTTCAACTCGTGGGATGGAGTGCGCTATCGTACCAGCCATTACTTTTTCGACCTGAACCGTGACTGGTTCGCCCACACGCACCCCGAAGCGCGCAGCCGAGCCGCCCTGTTTCAGCACTGGCGTATCCAGGCCGGTGTGGACGCCCATGAAATGGGTCCCAACACCGAGTTCTATGTCGACCCGCCCATTCCGCCGGGTTCACCCTACTACCCTCAGTATACCCTCGACTGGTATGAGAAATTCGGGCGTGTCCACGCCGACGCTTTTGATGAGCACCATGTGGAATACACCAAACG
>SLHZ01000165.1 GCA_007135895.1 Balneolales bacterium
CTCCATCTCATCACCACGCACGGCTGTTGCCAGCGTACCAATAAGATCATCAGCTTCATATCCATCTTTCTCGAGGTTGACGCAGCCAAACATGGTCACCATTTCCTTGATCAGGGGGATGGCCGTTCGCAAGTCCTCCGGCTGGGGCGGTCTGTTGGCCTTGTACCGGGGATCCATCTCATGACGGAATGTTGGTTTATGCGTATCCCAGGCAATGCCGATATAGTCCGGGTTCTGCTCTTCCAGCAGATTGACCATTGCGTTGGCAAATGCAAACAGGGCCCCCGTCGGAAGTCCCTCAGCATTGCGAAGCTGGCTCCTGATCATGGCAAAATAGCTGCGATAGGCCAGTGCGGTTCCATCGATAAGAAAAAATTTCTCCTTCATGCCCGATCCTTTTGGCTGTTATTACCGGTCTGAAACCGGCAGAAATCGAATGACCCGTAAAATAAGTGAATTTTGCTATAACTTTTCTTCTTATAATTCGAATACCTGATTCAGTAGGGGATCATCAAGTAACCTTTCCCCATATGCTTGTTTTACGATAGTCTATGAGTTTACCGAACGAAACCCGTCAATCCTTTGGCAAAACAAGGAGTTTTTATCGCGAGTACACGCGGGACATGACAGCCGAGCGTATCGGTAAGGAATTTCAGGACGACTCACAGCGGCTGCTTGAGCTCTACTATGATGCGGTCGGGATTCGAAAAAACAAATCAGAGCAGGAAGAAAACCCGGTACAGGTGTTCCGGCTGCTTTCATCACTGCTCTCGCGCCTTACTCCTGCCCGCCGGCTGGCTCTTGGTTTTTCGATGGCGGGAATACTTTTTCATTTCTTCTCTACGGGCGCTGTTGCGGCACTCATGCTGCCGGTCTCATTTGTGATCCTTATTCTCTTGCTGCTACTGGAGCTGCTTGAAAAATCCGACGTAAAAAAAGAGATCGACCTGGCCCGTGATATCCAGATAAGCCTCTTGCCGGCATCCAACATACGGCATGACAAGCTCGAGTTCGCCTCGTTTGCCAGCACGGCAAGCGAGGTGGGTGGAGATTACGTGGATGTAGTCAAAACACCGTCGGGCACCTACTACTTTATTGCCGATGTTTCGGGTAAGGGTCTTTCCGCCGCTTTGTACATGGTTCGTCTTCAGGCGCTGGTGCATCTGATCATCGAAAAGATGCAACCCGGTCCCAAAGAGCTGTTTCTGCATCTTAACGATTACATCAAATCCAGCAAGAAAGACAAGACCTTCGTGACAGCATGCGCGGCTTTTTTCCCCTCTGACGGATCCGCTGTGCGTCTTTGCCGGGCGGGCCATAATCCCCCTCTGTTTTATCAGGCTCACCGGGATATGGTCAGCGAACTCCGTTCACCGGGCATGGCCCTTGGAATGACAACGTCAACGATATTGGGCAAGAACCTCAAAGAGATCACATTGACTCTGCGGCCAGGAGATAACATACTTTTCTACACCGATGGTCTGACCGAAGCCCGTAATCCATCCAGGGAACAGTACGACGAACACCGCCTCATGGATCTTTTCAGGCTTTACGGATCGCTCAATCCAACGACGATACTTCAAAAGATCCAGGTGGCTGCAGAGGAGTTCATCGGCGGGGAGAAGCTGGCCGATGATATTACCTTCACCTGCATTCACCTTCATGAACATTCCGCCGGACAATATTCCAGCAGAAAAACGGCGCCAAAAGCAAATTGAACAATATCAGTTGCAGTTCAATTCGTGTTCTATCTGGTGTTCAGCCGGTGCACGGAATTCGCCAACCAGTGCATTGCGGAAGGCCGAACAGGCCGAAGCGGTATTATCGAGTCCTTTGTAGGCCAGACCGAGCTCGAAATAGATGCGGGCACGGTCGGTACGTCCGCCTGTTTCCATCTCCAGTGCTTTCCGGGCACTCTCCAATGCCTCATTATAACGGCCCATGAAGTTGTAGGTCTCGGCAAAACGGTAGTGAAGGCTGGCACTCTCACCGTAGCCGGCGGCACGATTCAGAAAGTCAAGAGCCCGGGCAAAGCGTTCCTGTTCAATTTGTTCCGAGGCGCGAAATACCAGATAGTCCCTGGCCTGGCGCTGTGCTCTCTCCAGGTTTTCGGTATCATTGGTTTGGCGGGCAAGATCAATGGTGATATCGAAGTTTTCCAGAGACTTGTCAAGATCTCCGAATCGACGGTAAACCAGGCCAAGCTGATAATAAGCACTGACATAAGACGGATTCAGTGCCAATGCCTGCTGGTAAAGCTCATAGGCTCTTTGATTATCCTCATCGCGATAGAACTGGTTCCCAAGATTCAGGTAGAGCGCCGGCATATTGCCTCTGGCTCTGCTCAGGATCTGCTGGTCTCCATACTTTTCAGCCAGCCGGATGGTTTCTTCAAAGGCATCAATGGCATCTTCCAGATTGCGATCACGCACAAACTGCGCCGCATGCATGAAAGCCAGTCGCGGAATCTGTGCGATGGCGCGTTCTTTGATGTCCTGGGCATCCTCTCCCACCTGATCGGCCAGCTCTATGGTTTCTTTGAATTTTTGTATGGCTCCAAGATTGTTTCCGCCTTCATTGAACAGAACAAACCCTTCATTGAACTTGTTGACTACATCCTCGCGTGACTGTGCCTGTGCGTCTTGCAGTGATGCTGCAAGCAGAAATGTAACGGCAAGGACGGATGAGAGAAATTTGACGGCTTTCATTTTATAACGGGTCCGTTTTTTGGTTTGAAAAAAATGAGTTTTAAGTTCTTTATAACAGAATGGATACCTGAAAACGATATCCATTTTTAGCAAGAATGTAATTTAACGTTTTTTTACCAACAAATAAACCTTGAAAAAAATTGAGAAAACACCGGCACTTTGAGCTTTTTAAAAATTCGGAACCAGCTTGTTCTCCTCGTAAAATTCATGGATGATGGAGACCGTTTCCTCCGGATCATCGGTCAGGTGAAAAAGATCCATGTCCTCCCGGCATATGGTCCCTCTGGCAACCAGTGTATCCTTCATCCAGTCAAGAAGACCACCCCAGAAATCGGTCCCCATAAGAATGATCGGAAACCTCAGGATCTTTTTTGTCTGTATGAGTGTCATGGCTTCGAAAAACTCATCCAGGGTACCCAGTCCGCCCGGCATGACCACAAAAGCCTGTGCGTATTTAACGAACATGACCTTTCGAGCAAAAAAATAATTGAAATCTATTTGATACTCTTTTTTGATGTAAGGATTGCAGCTTTGTTCCATCGGCAGATCAATGCACAAACCGATGGACATCCCCCCTGCAATATCCGCACCTTTGTTCCCGGCCTCCATAAGACCGGGCCCGCCTCCGGTAATGATGCCGAAGCCCGTTTCAGAGAGTCTCTTAGCTGTTTTTACCGTCATGGCATAGTAGGGGTCGTCGGGACTCAGCCGGGCGGATCCGAAGATGGACACACAG
>SLHZ01000215.1 GCA_007135895.1 Balneolales bacterium
AGCCACATCTCCCCTGTCGATTTTGTCCATTACCTCAAGTCCCATGCGCTGCAACTGTTTTTCCAGTGCCAGGGCAAGTATGAAATTGTCTTCAACTATGAGTATTCTGGGCATAGCGATTTTTATTGGCACGTTACATTTAAAAACCCTGTGATTTGCTGCGGTATTCCATCGCTCTCATCATGGAACGGTGACGCATGACCCCGGAGAGATCAATAACCACGGTTTTGACAAAACCACTCATTGCAGGAAAATAATGTAAAAAACGTATTCCTGCAACCCTGTGATGATTCTTCAGGTGGTTTCATCTGTTTATATTTTTGGGATTCAAGTGGACAGATGGAACATTCATGGAATAATCATGCGCCTGTGTGTCCGAAGTATTGGCCATGAATGTTTCATCTGTTTAAAATTAAATTTACAAGGTCAGATGGAGTGCCCATGACGTTTATAATCATGCTTCTGTGTGGCAGGTCAACGGTCATGGACATTTCATGACTAATGATGCGCCACGTCATACCATCTGAAAGTTCATTTCCACACGAAGTCCAGCTCCGAATTCCGGAACCTCACGGGCCAGGGAGTCCAGAGGAGAGGTAAAGGTGACCTCCCCACGCAGCTGTGCAAGCAGGCCGTGAATAATGGTAGAGCCATAAGAATCAGGATTTTGGAGCACGCCGAGATCGGCTACTCCCACCCCGTCGTCCTCCACGGTTAACTGGTAACCACCCTCCTTATTTTTTATCATTACACGAATCCTGCCCTGTTTTTTACCTGCAAAGGCATGCTTGTAGGCATTCATGATGACTTCATTGACCAGAATGCTCAATGGCACAGATTGACTGATGGTAAGCATGACGTCATCGGTCTCCAATGAGATTTGGATCTTTTTATCCGGACTCCGGTGAATATCCTCAAGGTTCTCCATCATTCTTTTGAGCAAAGCCCCGAAATTGATTTCCGCATAGTTCTCCGTTTCATAGACCATTTCATGGACCAGGGCCATGGACTTGATCCGGTGCTGAATATCGCGAAGCAGTTCTTTGGGTTCCTTTTTGGAGACTTCAAATTCCGACTGCAGGGTCAGCAGGCTTGAAATCACCGCCATGTTGTTCTTGACACGATGGTGGATTTCCGAAAGCAACACCTCTTTTTCGGTCAGACTGGCCCGGATCTGCTTTTCCGCCTTCCTGTTTTGGGCCAGCCAGTCCAGCTTCTGCAGGGCAAGGCTGATCTGGCGGGTTGCCACCTCGAAAAATGAAAGCTCATCTTCGGTCCATTGCCGGCGTTGCTGGACCTGATTGAGCACAAGCAGGAAATAACCGGACTCGCGAAAGGCAAACGGGTACCAGATCAGGCTCTTAATCCCCATTTCGCCATGCAGCAGCTTATCTGATCCTGCTTTTATTTCCGGATGCGGCGCATCATGGTGGCTTACCAGCCAGTGCCCGGTTTTCAGCATCCAGGATGTGCCAGCAATGAAATAATGCAGAGGATAAGTATCTTTGGTGGGGGTTATTTCGGGGTGATCGGGATTGAGCCATTCACAAAGCCCTTCGGCCACCTCATCATCAAAGCGTATGTCATAGACCAGGGCACGATCCACTCCCAGCGTCTGCCCCATCACCTGCACCAGTCCGTCAAGAATACGGTCCGGCTCCTCTTCCTTGATCATGATATCGAAGATGCGGTTGAGGGCCCGGGAAAAGGCATACTGCCTTTCAAGGTGCTTCTTGCTTTTTTTCCTCTCCGCTTCGGCTTTTCTTTGCCGGGTTACATCACGAAGCTGTTCGATGATATAGACCACATTTCCCTGCTCGTCGAAGATCGGACAACTGTAACAATCCAGGTATATATCCAGATGGGGAAGATAGCGTTCCGCCCGCTCGCTCTTTTTTGAGGCCAGTGCCCTCTGGGTGGCACAGTCATCACAGACCCGGTCCCGGCCAATCAGCTCATAGCAGGTCTTTCCAGAAACCTCATCCGGACCCAAACCCAGCATCTCGTAGCCGGCCTTGTTGTAGTTTCGGATGGTGTAATCGGGATATTGTACCGATAGCACATCGGGGATGTTGTTAATCATTTCATTCAAAAGGCGGCTTTCCTCCTGCAGATCATCCATCTTCCGGTGATTGCTTTCCAGATCGACGAACATGGCGGAAAAAAAGCCGGGACAGTCCGACTGGATCAGAACGCGGACATGCCGGCCGAACGGTAAAAAAAAGCCCTCGACCTCTTTGGAGCCACCCGCCAGGGCAATCTCAGAAAAATGGTCGAGCCAGTTTTTCCCGTCACCCCCATCCCGGCCCGGGTCAGGCATCACCTCTGAAATCCTCCGGTCGATCAGGTCCGTAGCCTTCCTGCCCGACCATCGCTCAAACGCAGGGTTCACGTCAAGCATTATAAAATCCCTCTCCACGCCGAGCCCGCCGGATACCGTACCGCTCTTTCCAGACCCATTTTCACCTTTCTCCACCAGTTTCAGATAGCTCCAGGCAAACGATGAATTGCGAATGATCTCTCGAAAAAGGTCAGATTCCATGCAAAATTTCCTTGCAAAATCAAGTTGATAATGTTTACGGACATATTTTCCAACAGATCCGTAAAAAAATTCCCTCTACGTCAAACCTGATGCAGGTGAACTGCAATACTCCGGATTCTGATGCGGACGCGTTGCAATACTCCGGATTTCACCGTATCAAGACAAGACTTGAACTCAGGATGTCAAATAATTTCCAACTCCTGTACATGCACAATATTAAAAAACTGGGAATAAACCCAAAAAAAAAGTGCGATACAGGTAAACCCTTAAGTCACCTGCCCGCACTTTCTTCTATTCTGGCTCCCCCGACTGGACTCGAACCAGTAACCCTTCGGTTAACAGCCGAATGCTCTGCCATTGAGCTACGGAGGAGTAACCATGACAAATAAATTAATCACGAACTTCAAATATAACCAGTATGGATCAATTTTGTCAACCTAAAAAGCTGAATCCGGATAAAAAACTTTTTCAAGGATAAGCCCTCTGGCTGGTGCCAGGGTGATCTGTTCCATTTGTTTTCGTTCATCCAGACATTCCCGGAACCAGCCGGTACTCTCTCTTCGCCGGGCCACGGTTACGGCTGCGCCTACCAGGCCCCGGATCATCGAGCGCAGGAAGCGGTTGGCCCGGAACCGGATCTGAAGCACGGCGGAGGAGTCATCTCTTTCTATTGCAGCGGCCAGGATGGTACAGCGATGATGCGGAAGATCTTCGTTCTTCTTCGAAAAACCTGAAAAATCATGTTCTCCCAAGGTGATTGCAACGCATTTTCTCAGCTGTTCGTGATCCAGTTCATACCCCGGGAACCATCCGTAGAGACGAAGCATCGGATCAGGGGTCAGCAGAAGCTGGTATCGATACTGACGCCAGAGGGCATCAAAACGGGCATG
>SLHZ01000298.1 GCA_007135895.1 Balneolales bacterium
GCTGGCAGACCCGGGTTTTGCAAAACGGACTGATGTCCAACTATCTGGTGACCATTTTAATCACGGCGGTTGTCGCCATAGGGTATACTTTCCTGTCTCGGGCCGGCATCGTATGGGAGCCACAGTTTGCCGATGTTCGCTTCTACGAGTGGTCGCTTGCCCTGGCTGTTCTGGTATCACTGGGCATTATTCTCGCATTTGGCCATTCAAGACTGACCATGATTGTGGCGGCAGGAATCGTTGGTTATGCCTTGTCCCTGATCTATCTGACACATGGTGCCGCCGACCTGGCCATGACACAGGTACTGGTTGAGACCCTGACCGTAATTTTGGTGGCTCTGGTGCTGATACATGTGCCGGCGCTTAAAGAAGCCCGCAGCATGCTTTCCCGCTCAAGGGACGCCGTGATCGCCGTATCGGCGGGTTTGTTGATGACGTTGCTGATTTTTGCCGTGACGGCAACTCCTTTTGATGCCTTTATCTCGGACTATTATGCCCGGGCAAGCTATCCGCTTGCGCACGGCAGGAATATCGTAAATGTCATCCTGGTCGACTTCCGTGCGCTGGATACCATGGGCGAGGTTGTGGTGGTTTCCATTGCCGGACTGGCGGTTTATGCCCTGATAAAAATGAAAAGAATTCACCGATAAAAGGGTTCACATGAAATGTCCATGACCGTTGACCTGACACACAGGTGCATGATTACAGTCGTCATGGACACTCCATCTGACCGTTTGAATCCAAAAATTATGAACAGATGAAAAGCTTGATACTTCATACAGCAACACGCCTGATGATCGGGGTGCTGGTTCTGTTTTCCCTGTTCCTGTTCTTCCGCGGACACGATGAGCCCGGCGGAGGGTTTATCGGCGGTCTGGTAGGAGCCGGTGCTTTTACCCTTTATGCCATAGCCTTTGGCACCGAAGCTTCGAAAAAAGTGCTGCGCATCCATCCCATTACACTCATAGCCCTGGGACTCCTGAGTCTGGTCATCAGTGGCTTGATACCTTTGTTTACTAATGATGCTTTTCTGACGGGCAAGTGGCTGTTCCTTGAGTTTGGAGGTACGGTATGGAAACTCAGCACACCCCTGATCTTTGATATCGGGGTCTATCTGTGTGTGGTCGGTTTTATCGTAACGGCCATTTTTTCCCTTGAAGAGCAAAAGCTGCCGGGCAAGTCATGACCGAATACAAATGCTTATTTAAAAACTGCTGATCATATGGAAACCATTCTTCCCATTCTGGCCGGAGCCATCTTTGCGGCAGGGGTTTACCTGTTGCTTCGGCGGAGTCTGATCCTGACAATTATCGGGATTATCCTCATCAGTAATGCCGTGAATCTGGCGTTGTTTACACTGGGTCGCATCTCTACGCTGAACCCCCCTCTCATTGCCGCCGGAAGCACCGAGCCACTTTCGCCTTTTGCCAACCCGTTGCCGCAAGCCCTGATTCTGACAGCTATTGTGATCGGCTTCGGTCTTTTGGCTTTTGCACTGGCCCTGGCATGGCGCACCCACAAGGAGCTGGGTTCGGTGGATCAGGATGGCTTTCTTGCCGATGCCGAAGACACCTCGGAAGCGATCCTGCGCGTGGAGTCAGGCTCGTATAGAGCAGAAGGCCCGCCTGATGCCTCCGGATCGGGTAAAAACGGCGGTAGAACTTTAGCATCCAATCCCAATGATCATTAAGAAAAGCGGAGATATATGAACGGTTTGCTTGTAATGCCCATTGCTCTTCCACTGATCACAGCCACCGTGGCGTTGCTTTTTCGCAGCCACGCATCGCTGCAGCGATGGGTGGGTGTGGGTGGCATGGCTGTCCTGGTTGGATCTGTTTTTCTTCTTTTCAGGGATGTCCATTTGAAGGGCATCCAGGTGTTGCAGCTCGGCAACTGGGATGCTCCTTTTGGCATTACCCTGGTGGCAGACATGCTGACCATGCTCATGCTGGGCATTTCCGCCATCATGGGGTTGCTTATTGCCATCTACTCTGTCTATGACATTGACCGCGAGCGCGAGCGGTTCGGGTACTATCCTCTGTTGCATATCCTGCTCATGGGGGTCAACGGAAGCTTTCTGACCGGCGATATTTTCAATCTGTATGTCTGGTTTGAGGTGATGTTGATAGCCAGCTTTATCCTGCTGGCACTCGGGAACAGCAAAAACCAGCTTCAAGGTGCGCTTAAGTATGTGTTTATCAACCTTTTTTCTTCGCTGCTCTTTTTGTTTGGGGTAGCCCTGCTTTACGGTACTACCGGAACCCTGAACATGGCCGATCTTGCGGTCCGGCTTCCACTGATTGAAAATACCGGTCTGGTCACCGCCATTGCCATGATTTTCATGGTCTCTTTTGGCATCAAGGCGGCGATCTTTCCTCTGTTTTTCTGGCTGCCGGCTTCTTATCACACTCCCCCTGTTGCCATCTCCGCCATTTTTGGGGGGCTGCTCACGAAAGTCGGCGTCTACGCGCTTATTCGGGTATTTACCCTTCTTTTTACCCAAGATGTTGGATATACCCACACCATTTTGCTTTGGGTCGCCGGTTTTACCATGGTAACCGGGGTTCTGGGTGCGGCCTCCCACTTTGAGTTCCGCAAGATCCTGTCGTTTCACATCGTCAGCCAGATCGGTTACATGATCATGGGACTGGCTTTCAACAGCGCGCTCGGCCTGATGGGTGCCATTTTCTATGTATTGCATAATATTCTTGCCAAATCGAATCTGTTTCTGATTAGCGGGATAGCACAGCGCCTCTCAGGCACCTTCGAGCTCAAGCAGATGGGCGGCCTTTACCGGCATTATCCTTTCTTGGCTGTATTGTTTCTAATTTCTGCATTTGCCCTGGCCGGATTTCCCCCGCTCTCCGGTTTCTGGGCGAAGCTGTCGCTGGTCAAGGCTGGCCTCTCCCTTGAGCAGTACGTTATTACCGCCGTTGCCATTCTGGTGGGTCTGCTGACCCTGTTTTCCATGACAAAGATCTGGATGAGTGCCTTCTGGGGCCCTGTTCCCGAGAAAGGAGTGCCGGAACATTTCGGCAAAGAGACGCTTTGGGGTACCGGAAAGCTTTACATCCTGGTGGTGCCGGTCATGATCGTGGCCGGGCTGATCATACTTGTGGGGCTGAATGCACAACCGCTGCTGGAGGTCTGTCTGGTGGCCGCCGAACAACTTTTGAATCCTCAAACATACATTGAAGCCGTACTGGGACCCCAATGAAACTCTTTTTATTTCATATCATACTGGCTCTGATCTGGACCGCCGTAACGGCGACTTTTTCTTTTGGGAACCTCCTTATCGGCCTGTTTCTGGCCTATCTGGTGCTTCTGGTGGTGGAGCCGGCTATTGACAAAACCGGTTATACCCGCCGGATCCGCAAATCTGTTACTCTTCTGCTTTTTTTCCTTAAAGAACTTTTCATATCCAGTGTCC
>SLHZ01000175.1 GCA_007135895.1 Balneolales bacterium
CGATCTGGCCGATCCGCAGCCACTCCCTTGATGAATCTGTAATTCAGAGGGTGTTTTCTCTCTTTAGGGTGGACTCGTGATCCACGTATAAGGAAACAGGTGTTATCATGTTACAGAAACTCTGTCTCCAGTTCACGGATCACAGGATTAAGAAATCATTAACCGTCATTCTTCGGCTTTTAAGGCGAATACATTCGCCAGAAAGAGGATATGATCCACCAGTTCGGTCTGAATGAGTTCCGCGCCTTTACGGATATCCTCCCGGCTGACATTGGCGGCAAAACGCTTGTCCTTGAGTTTTTTGGTGACCGATTTGGCTTTCATTCCGGTAAAACCCTCTGGCCGCATCAGTGATACCGCATGCATGAAACCGCTGATCTCATCGCATGCGAAGAGGTAGCGCTCCATTTCCGTTTCGGGCTCTTTGCCGGTACGTTCCGGTGCATGGGAGCGAATGGCTTCAAGTACCTCGGAATCCAGTCCGGTATCCGGAAAGATATGATTAAGGGCGTAATGGGGGTGCTCGTCCGGTTTTTTATCCCAGTCGAGATCATGCAGCAGACCTGCTATCCACCAGTTGTCAATGGTTTTTTCATCTTTGCCCCGCTCACGGGCATAGGCTTCCATGGCGGTTGCCACCATTTCGCAGTGCAACCGCAGGTTTTCGTTTTCAATCCACTTGTTAAGCAGCGCTTCCGCTTCGTTTCGGTTCATATGATCTCGATTTAGCGTTTATGTTCCAATTTTGCCCGGTAGATTACCCGGCCATTGCGTCGGATTATCACCAAAAAACGATGATATAAAAATAGGGAATATTGTGGCGTGAAAAATCCAATAATTTCTTTGAAATAAACAGAAAATTGCAGTTTTTACCACATGACTACAAGTATTTTCTGAATACCGTCTTCGATAGTCTGTTTAAAGAATACAAGATTTGTATCCTGATAATGAATTGCATGGTATTTCAGCGTGTCCCGCGTGTCCCGTAATGTTCCGCATCCCAAAAAAAATGTAGGGTTATGAATTTTTTTCGAGGCTATTGGTCCAGAATTGCCAATGATCAAAAAAAGCGTCGCCGGATCTGCTTCAGCCTGGTGATGGTTCTCGTTCTGGGTGGCGTGCTGGCTTCAGGGCGGTTCCCCATGCAAGACGGTCACTATGGATTCTGGTCGCTGATGCCACCCCTGGTGACCATTCTGCTTGCTTTCTGGACCCGAGAGGTCATCAGTGCGCTGTTTGCCGGTATCTTACTGGGGGGTATCATTGCCGGGCAGCTCAATGTTGTTTCCGATTTTCTTATTCCCTCTATCGGAACGCACAGTTTTGCCATGATATTACTGGTTTATCTGTGGGCACTGGGGGGGCTCATCGGTATCTGGACCCGGACGGGCGGTGCTGAAATGTTCGCTATCCGCGCCGGTCAATGGATGGTGCGCGGCCCGCGATCGGCCAAGTTATTTACATGGATTATGGGCCTTGTCTTTCATCAGGGAGGAACCATCAGCACGGTTCTGACCGGAGCTACGGTGAGTCCGGTAGCCGACAAGCACCGGGTGTCGCATGAAGAGCTATCCTATATGGTCGATTCCACGGCATCACCCGCTGCCACGATCATTCCGTTCAATGTCTGGCCTTTCTATATCAGTGGTCTGATCATCGGAACACTGCCCATGTTCAGCAGTGTACAGGACGGCGTGAATTTTTTCTTTCGGGCGTTGCCTTTTAATTTCTATGCGATTTTTGCCCTGACTTTAACGCTGCTTTTCGCTCTGGAACTGCTTCCTTTCATCCCGGGCAAGAAAATGCGGGCGGCCATCAAACGGGCCCGAAGGAAAGGGCGGCTTGATGCAGACGGGGCTACACCAATGGCAGCCAGGGAACTGACGCAAAGCAAGATTCCCAAAGACTACCGTCCCGGGCTCATTGATTTTTTTGGTCCGATCTGCGCCCTGCTTGGAGTGGCTATTATTCCGTACCTGGTCACATTCTTTATCATGGGCCGTCGCGAAGATCCCTTGCTGCTCATTGCCGAGGCATTTGTGTTGGCGGTGCTGACCGGCATGTGCATTGCCGTCATGAAAGGGATGAGTCTAAAGGATGTAATAGGCGGCTTTGTGGATGGCTGCAAGGGTGTGACCATCGGAGCCATTATCCTGGCGCTTGCCGTAACCCTCAAGGAAGTGACATCCGCTGTGGGAACGGCAGAATATGTCGTGGCCATGATCGGAGACCTTATTCCCGACTTTTTCCTTCCGGGGGTACTTATGGCGTTGTGTATGGTAATTGCTTTTTCGACCGGCACCTCATGGGGGACCTATGCGGTTGTCTTCCCGGTGGCCATTCCTCTTGCCTGGGCAGTCTTGCCCGATCCGTTTTTCCTAACCCTCTGCTTTTCGGCGGTGGTGGGCGGAAGTGTTTTTGGAGACCAGTGCTCCCCGATTTCTGACACAACGATTCTATCTTCACTGGCTACCCGGTGTGACCTTATGGATCATGTCCACACCCAGTTGCCTCTTGCGATGACAGCGGGTATTCTTGCCATGCTTAGTTATGCGCTCGTGGTTATCTTTTTCGTGTAACTTTTGCCCAATTGCGATTCCTATGGAAACCGAGATACTGATTGTTCTGGTAATAATGGCCATGACGGTGATCATGCTGGTCACCGAGGTGGTCCGCATTGACGTCGCCGCCATTATCACCATGCTGGCTCTCAGCTGGACCGGCGTTCTTTCTGCCAGTGAGGCCCTTTCCGGTTTTTCCAGCAACGCCGTGGTTGCCATGATCGCTGTTATGATTATGGGGGAAGGTATTTCCCGTACCGGCATGATGTCCCGTTTCTCCAAAGCATTGATGAAACGGACCGGGAAAAACAAGACGGGCATACTGGGGGCACTCACGCTTTCGGTAGGTGGTATTTCGGGAGTCATCCAGAACATAGGAGCAGCCGCCCTGTTCTTACCCAGTATCCTGGATATCTCCCGACGGGCCAGAATTTCCGCCTCTGTATTGATCATGCCGGTCGGTTTTGCAGCCATTCTTGGCGGAACACTGACCATGGTGGGGTCCGGTCACCTCATTCTGACCAATGACCTGCTAATGGCGGCCGGCCTGGAGCCCTACGGGCTGTTTTCCGTCACCCCGATAGGTGTGCTGCTGCTGCTATCCGCACTTCTTCTCTTTCTTTTTCTGGGCAAATACCTGTTGCCTCAGGAAACGGCCAAAGGGAAGAAAGCACTCACCGAACAGGAAAAAGTCATACGAGCCTTCCGACTTTCGAAAAACAACTTCCATTTTTACCGGATTCCTGAAAAAAGTCCTCTGGCGGGACAGACCATTGAACAATGTGGTGTTTGGGGGACCTATCATCTGAATATTGTAGCCGTTTCAAAAAAGAAACAGGTTCTTTATGCTCCGTGGAGAGAAAC
>SLHZ01000239.1 GCA_007135895.1 Balneolales bacterium
GCCTGTTCAATACGTTCATGGACATTCATAAGCCGCAAGTCAAACTCGCGATCGGCATTTTCCAGCACAACCCGGGTCACATCCCCTTTCATCGTCACCGCCTGTTGTCCGGTGAAGTAGACAATGATCAGAATGGTGATCAGGAACGTTCCCAAAACCAGAATGATCAGTTTGCCGTTAATCGACCGAAGCATCTTCATAACCAGGGATTTGAGTTTATCATCATGGCTTCATTGCGGACCGGCCTGCTAAAGATTTCAATCATCGGGTACAGGGTCTGGTTGCACCGGAACGGCTCTTCGCAGTATATGCAGCGGGACGGCGACATTCCAATGCGAAATTTTCTCCACCGACAGGAGGATGCGGGGGTTGTCATCCATCTTCACCGGGACCTGGCTGACATGCTTGCCATGAACCACTATATCGATGATGGAATCCGCCAGCATGCGTCCCAGTTTTTCATCTTCCGGAACCAGCCCGAGCAAAGCGTGTCCGGACGTTACCGGGCGCTCGGCATAGGAAACAACCGGGGTATCACCCGCCGCCTCAACAATGAGACCGGCGTTATCAATAACAAGGGCTTCGTTTCCGATGATTAATATATCCGCATATTCTGCCAATGCCCGTACATGGCGCGCAATATCATCTTTGTGGACAATTACCGCTTCATGATAATCTATCCCCAGAGTCCGGCAGGCATTGCGTGTCATTTCCTGTTCAATAGGTGAACCCGGATGCCCTTTTTCCACCAGCAGCCCCACGGATCGAAGATCGGGGAACACCTGCTGGAAAAGATTGAGGTGAACCAGAGGATCGAGGAAATAGGTGACACCGGTAATCCTTCCTTCCGGTTCATCCATGTTTTTGACAACCCCGAGCTGGACAGGGTGATTGGCCGCCCCTATGAACCCGATTACAACCGGCGGATTTTGGGCCATGAACCGGGCCCCGCTGGATCTTAAAAAAACGATGGCGTCTTTTTCCCGGTTCCACCTCTCATAGACCACCATCGCCGCTTCCATGTCCGGCAGCGCTTTCCGGATTTCAAGCTCAACAGCGGCCTCTTTCATGGACAAACCTGTTTTTATTCCGTTCAGAACCCGCTGCGGCATCATGGCTTGTCCCACCCACATCACGCCGACACGTTTTTTCTCCGTGGGTGGTGCCGTATCAATATCGTGAACAGCAAGTCCGTTGTACAGACCCGATCCGGTAATGCGCAGGCCTGATCCAGTGGTGCGAAGTCCCGACTCAGTGGTGCTCAGGCTCGATCCGGTAGTGCGCAGGCTCGACTCAGTGGTGCTCAGGCCTGATCCGGTGGCGCTCAGGCTCGTCCCGGTGGTGCTCAGGCTCGACTCAGTGGTGCTCAGGCCCGATCCGACGGTGGAAATGATAATAAGAAGAGCCAGTAAAATCCCACTCCTGTTCATAGTAACTGCGTTTGATGTACAAGATAATCGGAAAATCGTGGTCGATGCCTGAAGAAATACCGCCTGCCGGCACTATCTGTGGCAATTATCGGCATAACCTGCTGAAATTCCTGGCATGGCCTGTTGTGACTTCCAGCATGATCTTTCGGAATTTTCGGCATGATTTGTGGTAATTTATCGATACATATTCCAGCAAACAAGATTATTTGAAAAAACAGCGGAGATAGTGTTTCCTTCAATGCCTCAATCCGGTGAACATTGATCTATACGGCTCATTTAGCTCATCTGGTTCATCCGGATCTTTGCTTTCCAGAGAGCATTTTTCCTCGAAATTCTTTATGATGCCGTATAAACTACCTTCATAGCTAAAACCAATTATGGCCCATCATGTCGCAAAAACCGCCTATGCCGCTCTCACGGACCGTCTGAACCGGTTTCCACAGGGAGCCCCGCCCTCGGAAATGCTCTACCGGATCCTGAGCCTGCTGTTCTCGGAAAAAGAAGCCGAACTGGTATCCCAGCTTCCCATCCGTCCCTTTACGGCTGAAAAAGCGGCTCGGATCTGGAAACGGCCTCTCTCCGAAACCCGCCTCATCCTGGAACGACTGGCCGACAGAGCCCTCCTTCTGGATATGGAAAGCGGAGGCACCACCCGCTACGTTCTGCCCCCTCCCATGGCCGGCTTCTTCGAATTCACGCTGATGCGCACCACCGGCGAAATCGACCAGAAAGTACTCAGCGAACTCTTCTACGAGTACATGAATGTGGAAGAGGATTTCATTAAAAGCCTGTTCACGGAGGGCGAGACGCAGATCGGACGTGTTTTTGTGAATGAAAAGGCCCTTCCGGTCGACAGGACACTCCATGTCCTTGATTACGAAAGAGCCAGCGAAGTGATCCGGACGGCCAAATACCGCGCCGTCGGTGTCTGCTACTGCCGCCACAAGATGCATCATATGGACAGGGCCTGCAGCGCTCCCATGGATATCTGCATGACGTTCAACAACTGTGCCGATTCACTGGAAAGACACGGCTTTGCCCGGAAAGTCGATGTTTCCGAGTGTCTTGATCTGCTCGACCAGGCCTGCGAAAACAACCTGGTCCAGTTCGGCGAAAATGTCCGCGAAGGCGTAAGTTTCATCTGCAACTGCTGCAGCTGCTGCTGTGAGGCGATGATTGCCGCCCGCCGTTTCGGTATGCTCAATCCGGTTCATACCACCAACTTTCTCCCGGAATTCCACGAAGAACAGTGCAACGGCTGCGGTCACTGCGTGCAGGTCTGCCCGGTCGAGGCGGTCGCGCTCGTCTCCGCCAACGATCCCCGTCATCCCAAAAAGAAGAAAGCCGTACTGCGGGAGGAGATCTGTCTGGGCTGCGGCCTGTGCGTACGCTCGTGCAGCAAGGATGCCGTGACACTCGTTCCCCGCAAGGAACGGGTAATCACGCCGGTCGACTCTACCCATCGTGTGGTCATGATGGCCATCGAGCGCGGCAAGCTTCAGCATCTGATCTTCGACAACCAGGCCCTGACCAGCCACCGTGCCATGGCAGCGATACTGGGTGTTATCTTGAAGCTACCCCCCGTCAAGCAGGCCATCGCCAGCCGGCAGTTCAAATCGCGCTACCTTGAGGCTCTCATACAGAAAACACGCAACTGACCCGCCGGATTGACATGGTATTCGGCATCAGCTACTCCGATGACATCAACAAGGCCATGCGCATCATCCGCGAAGCACTGGAAGAAGACGAAAGGGTACTCAAGGAACCCGAACCCATGATTGTTGTTGGAGAACTGGGTGACAGCTCGGTGGATCTCTATGTGCGGCCCTGGACCAAATCAGCCGATTTGTGGTCGACTCGATTTGCCCTGAACAAAGACATCAAGGAACGCTTCGACCGCGAAGGAATCACGATTCCCTTCCCCCAAAGGGATGTCCATGTTTTCCAGACAGATAAATCAGCGGACTAAGTGTA
>SLHZ01000197.1 GCA_007135895.1 Balneolales bacterium
TCTGCGCGGATATTCCTGCCGAAACCTTACGGTAATAGAGTTCGTTGAATGCCGCTACGCTGAATCGGTTGAGCAGAAATCCCGGAAACAGGCGGGGAATCCTGAGGGACGACCCGAATGGTTTGCGGCCAGCGCCCTGACCGGGAATTGCCGCTTCCTCGCGGTTCTCATACTGTTCGGTCCGAGTGTCATCAAATTCACCCAACATAAGCAGCGACCGACCCAAATTCCTGCCCCGGGCAAGACAGTCCACCCATGCCACCGAGTACGGTGCTGCGGCATACTCACGGAAAGCCTCAAACGTAGCCTCCAGATCTTTGGTCCGTACGGTCGTCTGCCGGATGGTGCGTGATGACACCGATTGCAGGCGCAGCCGGGCACGAAGAATCAAGCCGGTGAGTCCCATCCCGCCGCAAGTGGCGCGAAACAACTCTTCGTTTTCGGTACGGGAGCAGAGCAGTGTTTCGCCACCGGGCAGCATCAGTTCCAAGTCTATGACCGACTCGCTGAAGCAACCGGCCTGGTGGTGGTTTTTTCCGTGGACATCGGCTGCAATGGCGCCGCCGACTGTTGTGTAGCGGGTTCCGGGGGTAACCATTGGAAACCAGCCATGAGGCAGGAATGTTTCGATGATTTCCGAAAGCAGGACACCGGACTCGCAGTCCAGCAGACCCTCATTTTCATCAAAGGCGAGCATCCGATCGCGGCAGCGCATATCCAGGACGCGGTCTGCAAGGGCACTGTCTCCATAGCTGCGTCCGTATCCCCGGGCAATCAGTGATTTTCTTGCTGTCGTTCCGGCCATGGCGGATGCCATCGCATCGGCCATGGTGGCCTTGCTGTTCGCCGGTACCACTTCCGACACCGTAACGGGGTACCGGCCCCATCCGGACAGTTCCTTCCTGGGATAACTCATGGCGATGCTTTTTCGTCCGCAACCCGGCAGAGTACGTGGTGTTTCAACGGGATCTGCTCTTTGCAGGGAAGCTCGGGATAGTGCCGTTCAATATATCCGTTTTTACGGTAAATGACGTGATCAATCCCCTGATTGGTCATTATTTCGGGCCGGGCCAGCCATTCATTGGGTTTGTAGTTCCGGAAGTGCGGATGCATCCAGAGCCAACCATTGAAGGTTTGCAATTGTATTGTATCATAGCGGAAAAAATAGACGTCAAAGTCATCGGTCAGGATTTGCCCTGCCTGTTGAACGCCCAGGGCCGCCAGTGACGGCTCCATCTCTTCCCGGATGTACCGGTTTCGCTGCTGTTGATCATTCATTTCATTTACCAGATGAAAAACCGAGCCGGCAAGAACAAGAAGCAAAACTGTCGCCTGTACTTTTCCGGCGGACAGCGCCGAGCTGCGCGAATTCATCAGCATCCATGAGAGGAAGACCATGATCCAAAGAGGATAAATCCCCCGGTCAAGCCCCGGCAGCATTATTATGCTGTAAAGTGCCGAACTGGCCAGGAGAACCCCCTGGATTCTCTGTCGAAAAAGCAGCCATCCCATCAGGGGTGTCATGAAAACAAAGAAAAGCGAAAATGAGGCCGACTGTAGGGAACGGACCATTCCCCGTAACAGCAAATCCGGCCGGGACACTACTGTTCCGATCGGATGGAAGGCCTGCCACGAGGCAGAAGCGGACAGGTCCTCCATACGGTACCAGTCCACACCATAAAAAAACTTGTAAAGATTGAACATTTGCCAGTTTTCCATCAATGGCAACCCGGTCAGGCGTCCGACTGTTATCAAAACAACGAGCGGAAACAACAGGACCAGCAGATACAGGACAAAGCGGTGGATTCCGGACCGCAATTTCAATGACCGGTATGAGCCGATAAAAGCACCGGCTGCAATCAGCATGAGCATCAGCGGCAAACCATGATGGCGAAAAAGAACCGTTGAGCCCG
This sequence comes from Balneolales bacterium, assembly GCA_007135895.1. GTDB lineage: Bacteria > Bacteroidota > Rhodothermia > Balneolales > Natronogracilivirgulaceae > SLHZ01. Next base: position 1,914 of record SLHZ01000197.1, read on the forward strand.
CCAGAAGCAACCCGGTCATGGTGGCCAAACCGGCATCCAGATCCGCTCGTGAACCCCTGACGGAAAGCACTCCGGTAAAAAAGAGGGCGATGCCGCTGAAAAGCAGAAACAGGAAAATTCCATCGGAGTAATTGGTTTTGAGCAGTGCCAGCAGTAGCAGATGAAATACGAAAGTGCTGCCCAGTGCTGCCAGGGGGTTCACATGAAGACGTATGGCCAAACCGGCTGTACACCAGAACGAAATCATCATCAAGACGAGAAAGAACCATGCCGTATGGCGCACGGATCCCCCCGTGATGTCATGAAGGATCGTAAAGCCGGGACCATAGAAACCATTGAGCCATCGATCCGGTCCTTCCAGCGATGATATCCGGTAGATACTAACGATATCATTCAAAACCGGCACAAACGACACACGGTCCAGATACCACAGCCCCGTGGCAAAAAGAGCCGCCGATAAAAGGATCGTCAGAACTGCCAACGGCCATTCAGACCACAATCCGGATCTTCTTTCAAGGGATATGATACTCATTGCAGCGGGTCAGGGGGTGGCATGTTTTTACAAATAAAGTATCCATATGAGCGATGCGAACCAGCCAAGCAGTACCAGTTGGATAAAACGATCCCGGTAGAGAACCAAAGTGGGATCGCTGGTCTTCTGCTCTTCAAAGGTCAGATGCAGGTATCTCAGGATACCCAGCACCACAAAGATGGAGGTGAGATAGAGGTAGTTTACCTGGAGCTGATCCGCAATTTCCGTAGTAATGCTCCAGAGGATGTAGGCGACAATGACAACAGAAGCGGTGCTGACCAGGGCGGCATCCAGAAAGCGGAGATTGTACAGCTCTATCTTCTCCCGAACCTTCCTTCCGGATTCCTGCCATAGCAACACATCATCCCTTCGTTTGGCCAGGGCCAGGAACAAGGCGAGCAGGAAGGTCATGATGATGATCCAGGGTGAAAGTGGAACCCCGGAGGCAAAGGAGCCAACCAGAATCCGGATCACGAAACCGATCCCGATCAGAGTGATATCCAGAATGGGGATCTGTTTCAGGTAAATGGAGTAAGCGGCATTGAGCGCCACATACACAATGACCAGAAGCATAATTTCACGGCCTGTTTCCTGACCTGCAAGGATCGCCAGAAATACACTGCATATCAACAAAATAGCCCAATAAACCAGGACTGCTCTGCCTTCAAGCCGGCCTGAAGCAATCGGACGATTTCGCTTTTCAGGATGGGCGGCGTCCTGCTCGCGGTCGAACCAGTCATTGAGAACGTAGACACTGGCGGCTGCCAGGCAAAAGGAAAGAAAAGCGGGAAGGATCTGCTGAAACAGCAACAAATCATCAAAGCGGATAGCGAAAAATGCCGGCAGGAAGATGAGCAGGTTTTTGACCTGTTGCTGTGGCCGGACCAGTTTCCATAGCGAAGTAACGGACTTCAACAGGTCTGCAGACATTTTATTGCGATTAA
>SLHZ01000122.1 GCA_007135895.1 Balneolales bacterium
CAGCATCCAGGCTGCCAGGGCTTCAACAGCCGTCCCCACACTCAGTGTGTTGGTCAGAATGATCGGGGTTTCGATTTTGCCCAGCTCATCCACCTGCAGGGATCCGGCCATCTTGCCGAAACTGTTGAAATTGTAAATGGCCGCAGGTACTTTCTCGTGAAACAGATTTCCGCCATGGGGCAGGATTGCCGTCACACCCGTCCGGATATGCGCATCTTCGATCCTCGTGACGTGACCCACCCGGACCCCTGCCACATCGGTAATCATATTGAGAGGTCCGGCCGGCATCATTCCCACATGAACCCCCATTTCGTCGGCCCTCATGCGCTTTTCGTTAACTCCCGCGGAATTGAAGTCTTCCGTATCCGAAAAAGCTTTCGAACCTGAACAAGTTTTCTCATTTGAAAAAGCTATCTCATCTGAAAAAGCTTGTGCATTGGTATATGCTTGCGCACCGGTAAATGTTTGCGCATTGGTAAAAGCTTGTGCATTGGTAAAAGCTTGTGCATTGGTAAAAGCTTGCGCATCGGTATAAGCTTGCGCACCTGATAAGAAAAAAAACAGGAAAGCGAATAACACCGCGAGACCGGCTCCCGCACTTGTCCTGAAATCAGTAACAGGGGAAGATGCATCTCGTGAAAATTGAAGAATTGACATGACTGTGTGCAGTTTTATTGTAGATTAGGCAACTCAAAGGCCACCTTGTGCATCCCCAGCCCCTCCGGTGCTATAGTACAGGCCGACGTATCTCCGGCTCTTTGGGTGCTTTAGTCCAGGTCGGCGTATTTCCAGTCTTTCCGGCGCTTTAGTCCAGGCCGAGGTATCTCCGGTCCTTCCGGAACAATCTATTCGTCTATTCCACCCGGTGCATCTCCAGCGCTTCCGGTGCACCGTCACGCCGCGGGTCGGAAACACCGATCATCAAGCCGTCTTCCATGACCCGGATCATTTGCACTCCACCAAACAGCATATTCATGGGGAAATTGACAGGGTCGATGATATAACCGCGCTGATGCAGTATTTCAAGGGCCTCCGGCGCAAAACCGCGTTCGAGCTGAACCCGGCGGCTGTCGGTCATCGGATAGATACGGGGCATGCGGATGGCATCGGCCGGATGGATGTCGTGAACCAGTGTGTGGATTACCATGTTGACGATGGCTGGTGGAATGCGCGCTGAGCCTGGAGATCCCACGACCAGTGCCACGCGATCTTCATCGAGGACAATAGTAGGTGCCGTGGAAGAGCGGGCGGTGCGGTTGGGTCCGCGGATGCTGCCGTAATCACCGCCGAAATTCGTCGCGGCAGAGTTGTAGAAGACACCTTCCGAGATCACACTGGAGCCGAAGTAGAGTCCCAAAGTATTGGTCATGGATACCGCATTGCCGTGCCGGTCGACAACGGATATGTGAGTGGTGTTTTCCGGTTCGTCATCCGGATCGGTGACCGGCTCGTCGTCCGTATCGGCCGGTGGTGCCGGAATGTGACTGCGCAACTGCTCATCATCCTGTGGCCGGGCATCCAGCGGCAGGCGGAAAAAACCCGGGCCGGTGCATGATGGAGGTGCGGTGTATTGCCAGGTGGCCGTCCACGGATCACCGGGCTTGAGGGTGTCGGGCACCTCCTGTCCGATGAGTACAGAGCGCAGGGATGCATAGGGATCGCTGATGATACCGGCGACGGGCAGGCCGACATGCGATGGATCGCCGTTCCAGTACCCCCGGTCGGCCCTGGCAATACGAATAGCATCGACCATCACATTCAGGGCTTCACCGCTGGCAACAGGATGTCCCAAAGAGGCGATTCCTCCCCGTTCCGCCAGTTTAAGGGCCAAAATGACCTCGTGTCCGGCCAGCGAAGGCGGCGCGGTAAGGATCCGGTGTCCATTCCATTCTTCGCATAAGGCGCCGCGCCAAACGGGAGCGTAGTTTTCGAAGTCATCCAGGGTGAGCACGCTATTGCCCCGGACAAGTTTTTCCAGTGCCCGTTCGGCTGTTTTGCCCGAATAGAACCCTTCCCGGCCTTCGTCGGCGATGCGCCTCAGCACCTGAGCGAGATCTTTTTGCACCAGTCGTTCTCCGGCGCGAAGCGGCGTTCCATCCGGGTAGAACAGTTCCGCAGCTTCAGGGTCACCGGTGAGGCGACGATGATAACTTTCAATGACATTGGCCAGCAGATGATGGATCACAAAACCCTCTTCGGCAAGGCGAATAGCCGGTTCCATTACGGTTTGCCGGTCCAGACTGCCGTAACGGTCCAGGGCCTCCAGGAGTCCGGCCACCATACCCGGCACGGCCACACGCCGCTCGGGCGTGCGAAGCGAGCTGAGATCGGTTTCAATGGCATAATCGGGATCGGCGCCGAGCTGGGCATAGAAATCGAGATAGTCGGAACGCTGTTGCTCCCGGTTCCAAATGGTCATGGCGCCGCTGCCGCCCAGTCCGGACATGTTGGGCTCCAGTACAGCTATGGCGAAGGCGGTGGCCACCGCGGCATCAACGGCATTACCACCTTTTTCGAGCATTTTTACCCCGGCCCTGCTGCCCAGCGGGTGGGCCGAGACCACCATACCGTCGTAACTTACGGCTTCGCGATAGAAGGTGGGGGCTTCGGCGCGGGTGAATCGTGCTTCGGGCCCTGCCGGTAGCGCATCCGTTTCAGTGACCGGATCAATCGTGGCACAGGAACCGGTAAAAAAGAGCAAAAAAATGGCAAGACCTACCTGCGGGAACCCGGATAATCTTGCAGGAGAAATAGAGGAAAAGGTTGAAGAAGCGGTGATCATGGCAGTGACAGTTTTAATAATATTGGCAATAATTGGCGGGAGAGGCGGACTTCATCCGGCCGCCTGCTTCGGGATATTCGCAGTGAAGTTAATGAAAAAAAGCGGCTATTTTTGCTCTTTTAACTTTTTTTTATAATTGACGTATCGAACCCCGTATATTTTCATCATCTGTTCGTCGCGGAACCGGATGGCTTTCTCAAGCCGCTCCTTGTAGTTTTTCTTGAATTCTCTCTTGGTCCTGGCTTTCGGGATATAGAAGGACTTGTTCTTGTGAATACCCTTTTCGGGAGAATAGGAGACCTGGAACACATGCTCCTCGTAACGGTCACCGTTGCGGTTTTTGATTTTTATGCAGTAACTGATACCCGGGTAACCGATATTGCTCTTTTTCCCGAGATGCATGGGCCGGTCATGATTCTTGGCGAACTTCGACCATTCCTGCAAGTTGGTGTTGCGGAAAGAACGCGCTGATTCCAGGGCCTGATCTCTTCCGCCGTATTTGCTGTCACTGAAAAAACGGCTGATTCTGTTGCCGTCTCTTCGAATGCGAACGAACCAGCCATACGTGTTTTTGGAGGGCTGGTCAATCCGGCTGATGTTTTTCA
>SLHZ01000159.1 GCA_007135895.1 Balneolales bacterium
GCCACGAAATACTGGTTGATGACAAAAACTGCCGCTCCGGAAAAGATAACGCCAATCAATCCGCCAATACTGCATATGACGACTGCTTCGACCAGAAACTGAAGCAGGATTTCCCGGTAGCGGGCCCCCACGGCTTTTCGGATGCCGATTTCACGGGTACGCTCCTTTACCGAGACATACATGATGTTCATCACCCCGATACCTCCGACAAACAGGGATAGGGCTGTCAGAAAAATGCCCACCCCGTAGATCGCCCCGGTCATCGCTTTGTACTGTTGTTCGAACATATCCAGCCGGTTGATGGCGAAGTCATTATCTTCGGCCGGATCCAGCCGGCGTATCTGACGCATGAGCCCTTCGATTTCATATTGTCCTTCCTGCAGGGTCGCGTCATCCTCAAATTTGACGCGGATGGTTATATTGCGCCGGAGACCGTAGAGATAACGGAAACTCTCTATGGGAATAATCAGCGTATTGTCGAAACTTTGCAGACCGAGGAAGTTTCCCTGCCGCTCAAGAACGCCAATAACCTCAAAACGCTGCCCTCCGATGCGGACGCGCCGGCCCACCGGATCCCGCCAGTCGAAGAGGGCCTTTGCCAGGTCATAGCCCAGGACCACCACTTTGCGGGCGGTATGACTCTCTTCTTCGGTGAAAAAACGGCCGCTGGCAATATCGACGGATGACGTGATCAGATAGCTCTGCGTCACCCCTTCGACGGTCACCTGTTCCGCCGTTTCGAACTCGGATGAGACAGTAACCCCCCATCGTCCGGCTTCGGCCGAAACGGCGGTAGCCATCCGGCTTCTCCGGCTGAGTTCATCGACATATCGCACCTCCATTTCACGCCGGTTCACATAGTCCCACCACCGGTATTCCCCGCCAAAGCCCCATGGCCATTTCTGGACAAATATGACATCCTGTCCCAGCATATTCATACTGGACTCGAAGGACCGGTTTATGCCGTCGATAATCGTTACCATGGTGGTCACCATGACGATACCGATGACGATACCAAATGTAGTGAGTGCGGATCGCGTTTTGTTGCTCCATATGGCAAACAGCGAAAGGCGGACTCCTTCGTAAATACTGCGCAAGAGCATACAAAAACGGGTTGTTTAATCAGCGGTTGATATCGAATGCATGGATTTCCGTCCGGGATTATACGGAAATAAACAACTTTCGTTTCAAAAAGGATGTAAAAAAAACTATGTTGGGGTTGCGTTGCGAGGTTGCGGCAGGAGCACTGGATCGGATATATTTATCGGATATATTCAATCATGAAAACAGCTAAAACCAATAGACGAAAAAACTTCTATTTTTTTACGTGACTGAGACTATGAAACTTGATATTGCCGCTGTGGCGGCTCATCCCGATGATGTGGAATTATCGTGTGGCGGAACGCTGGCGGCAATGGCACAAAAAGGAAAAAAAACAGGTATCCTCGATCTCACCCGGGGTGAAATGGGCACGCGGGGCACCCCGGAACAACGGCTGGAGGAAGCGCAAAAAGCGGCGGAGATACTGGGCGCTTCGGTCCGGGAAAATACCGGACTACCCGATTGTGGGCTGGATAACACGGCTTCCAACCGAAAACCGGTCATCCGGTTCATCCGGCGATACCGGCCCGATATCTGTCTGATCAATGCCCCGGACGACCGGCATCCCGATCACCGCAATGCCGCGCGTCTTGTGGCTGACGCCCTTTTTTATGCCGGTTTGCCAAAACTGATTACTCATGATGAAACCGGTCGGCAACAGGAACCCTGGCGTCCGCGCCATGTTTTCCATTTCATGCAGCACTGGCCGTTCCCTCCCACTCTGGTCATTGATATCAGCCATACCATGGATACCAAGGAAAAAGCCATTCGCGCCTTTTCCTCCCAGTTTGATGTGCCGGATAACGACCCCGGTCCGCAAACCTATGTCTCCAGCAGACGTTTTTTCAAGGCGCTGCGGGGTGGCGCACGCGCTTACGGCCAGCAGATCGGGGTAACCTACGGAGAGCCGTTTTTATATTATGGTGGACCGTTGCCGGTATCGGACTTTGACTTTCTCAAGTCTTAAGAGTCCGGGTTATCAGGGGGTCTGCGCTGACGATGCATTCGGGGGGCGTATTTTTCCTGCCACTCCCGGTGTTGTTCGGGTGTAAGTATCTGCTGCAGATCTTCATCCAGCTTTTCGTGCAGCTCGCGGTATTGCTCGCGAGCCCGTTCCTGTTGCTGTATGACTCTTTCCCGGACATGCTCTCGATGCGCATCAAGCGTACGAAAGAGCTGCTCCGACACATCATCCGACAGTCCGAGTTCCTCCTTGATCTGCAAACGGACCGACTCAAGGTCCTGCCTGCGTTGCTCCCGGGCTCCCCTCCGGCTTTCGGTTCGATCATAGGTCCTGTCTGCCTGACGGGCCTGCGGCCAGCCGGTTTCCGATACCTCCTTCCGGTGATCGGGATAACCTGCCGGTTCGGGAGCCACGGCTCCCCGAAGCAGGTAGCCGGCTCCTGTGCCCAGCGCCAGTGTGAGAGCAAAAGCCAGTGCCATGGTATATTTTGGATTTTTTGTCATAACATTTCGGAATTACGGGTTAAAGGTCTTCGTAGAGCCAATGAGAGGAGTCCTGGATTTCAGCGATCTCCACCTGCAGCAAGAAGGGGTCCGCATCGGTGAACAGTACGGGCTGCTCGGACGGACCGGCCCACTGGAGAGTGGCAAACAGGAGCATCATGGCCGCACCGGTGGTCACCACATACCGTCGGAACAGGCTCCAGACCAGGGTTTCCAGTTCCGATCCGGCCGGTACTTCCGCCTCCCTGCGTTCGTGGAGGTTACGGATTGCGTCATCCGGAACCGGGCTTTCGTGCCATTTGCTTAAATACGAAAAGACACCCTGTTCCTGCCTCTGCTTCAGCATCCAATGGTAGGTTTCATAGAGCTCAGGATCTTCGGTCCGGACTTTTTCAAGCAAGACCCTCTGCTGGCTTTCGCCAAGGCGGCCATCCAGGGCATCTGCCAGCTGCTCTTTCCTGAGGTTGGTTTTTCTATTCGGTATCATCTGTATATATAATTTTTGGATTCAAGCGGACAGATGGAGTGTCCATGACGTTTATAATTATGTGCATGTGTAGCAGGTCAACGGTCTTGGACATTTCATGAGTTTATACTTGTAACGGGTTCATCCTTCCAGCCAGTCCCTGTCTGCTCCCAGCTTCATCAGTTCGTTGCGCAGGCGTGAGCGCGCTGTAAACAACCGGCTTTTGACGGTTCCGACTGCGAGGTTTTCGATCTCTGCGATATCCTGGTATGCCATTCCTTCCAGGTCACGCAAGGTAATCAGCAGCCGGTCCCTTCCGGGCAGGGCCGACAGAGCCTTCATGAGCAAA
>SLHZ01000116.1 GCA_007135895.1 Balneolales bacterium
GATCAGCCGGTCCTTGAGATAGTCGCGTTCCGGGTCCTTGTCCAGTGCTTTCTGCCACCATCGGCGGGCCTGGTCTTTTTTTTCCATTTGTTCGTAAACATCACCCATATGCTCGAGCACTTCTGCGCTGGCGCTGCCGGTATCAATGGAGGCCTTTATGTATTTATGGGCTTTTTCCAGTTCTCCCATTTTGAAATATATCCACCCCATGGTATCGAGGAAGGCGGCGTTGCCGGGATTGAGTTCCAGTGCGCGGCTGGCCATCTGCCAGGCCTTCTCGAGACGCTCTTCGCGTTCAGAGAGGTAATAGGCATAATTATTCAGCGCCACATCATTATCGCCATCCAGCTCAATGGCCTCTTCGTAGGCTTTGTCAGCACTTTCCCACTGGTCCAGCGAGGCATACGTATCACCGAGGGTTCCCAGAATAATTGACCGGAACTGATTGCCGGCAGGGAGTTCCGATGCTGCCTGAAGCCAGGATGCCGCTTCTTTTTTTTCCTCTTTGAGGAAGTAGGCGCCACCGATGAAAAAATAGATAAAAGCATCATCCGGAATATATTCCCGGGCTTTTAAACCGGTTTCAATCACCTTATCATACCGGCCCTCCAGATAATAGCTCTGCAGCAGCTGCCTCCATGCCGCCTCATTTTCGGGCAGCAGCTTCGTTGTCTTTTCGAGATGGTGGACTGCCCGGTCGGAATCATCTTTGATCATGTAGAACTCGGCTGCCAGCGCATGTGCCAGGCCGTTGTGTCCGAGGGCCTCCATGAGGGTTTTGAGCAGTGATGTCGTGGCATCCAGAAGCAGTTCATTCTGCGGATCCGCGGCCATGCGACTGATCATGAACTGAACGATTTCCACTTTGTTGTCCGTAGTGACGAGTGTGTCAGACAAAAGACCGTCCAGCAGGTCTCCGGCTTCATCCCACTGCTCCAGGCTGATATATATATCGGCCAGGTTGACACGGGTTTCGGGGCTCCTTGGATGGCGTTCAAGCGCCTCCAGCAAGATATCAACCGCTTCATCAATGCGTCCCTGATCCTGATAAAACTGGCCGAGCATCAACAGGGTATTAATATTGGCGGGATCAAGCTCGAGCAACCGGTAAAGCTCTTCAATGACAGCGTCGGTATCATTGAGGCGGTTGTAGTTGTTGATTCGCTGATGGTAGACCGAGCGGTCGGGTCCGGTTATATCCAGAAGGCGCTGGTAGGTTTGGTTCGATTTTTCATAATCACCGTGGTGGGACTGAATGCGCGCTTTCATGTAGAGTATGTCAAGATCCGAGGGGTCTTGTTTCAGGATGGCGTCAAGCTGATGGATTACCTGCCGGTATTCGCCTGTAGCCCGGAAACTGTTGGCCAGCAGGAGGCGGTACCATTTATTATCGGGGTCAAGGTTCACGGCCCTTCGGGCATAGTGTATGCTGCTGAGAAAATCTTTCTGGTCAAAATAAAATTCGGCCAGGGCATAATTAATACCGGGGCTTGACGGGTTGGCAAGGAGGGCGGTTGACAGGTGCTGTTCGGCCTGTTCCGGATCGTCCATATGTGCAGCGGTAAGTCCGCGAATCAGATGAGCCTGTGCTTTTGCCTTTTGTTCGGCCGTGACCGGTTCGAAGGCAGCGGCCTCTGTCATTTCCTCTTGAGACTCAGAAAGTCGTTCCGCCGGTTTGCAGCCTGAGAGCATGGTCTGGAAACAAAAAAACAGGACGACGGTCCGGATCAGTATACGGGAAGTGAAGTACATGAAGTACAAGAGTGAGAGTACATGATTGAAACAGCCGGATGAGGCGTTATGGGCGTACGGGACGGCTTCGGTATGTTTGCGGTCACAGCATCGGTAAAAGTAACGAATTGAAAAGAAATATGGTACGGCCCGGCCGGCCGGAGGCGTCTTTTCGTGATCTAATATCTTTCCAGGATGGAAAGAACCTGCCGGATGTATGATCCGCCAAAGAGGTTGACATGCACAAGCAGCGGGTAGAGGTTGAAAATATCCCTGCGTGATTGGAACCCGGGACTCAGGGGCCAGATTTCCCGGTAGCCCTGGTAGAAGGACTCGCTGAAACCGCCGAAGAGCAGGGTAAAGGCGATTTCTGCTTCACGGTGGCCGTAAAAAACCGCCGGATCAAAGATAGCGGGGAGGTTTTGGTTGTTGCAGAGAACATTCCCCGACCAGAGATCCCCATGCAGCAGGGAAGGAGGCTCGTCCGGCAAGAGTTCTTCCAGTTTGCTGCAAAGGTTTTGAAAACAAGGGGTTGCTTTTCCGGGTAGTCGGCCGTTGTCTCGTGCGAGGGCATATTGGGGTTCGAGCCGGCACCGGATAAAAAATGAGGGCCAATCGGAATGCCAGGTATTCTTTTGTGGCAGCGAGCCGATGTAGTTGTCATGATCCAGGCCGTAGGCATCCGCCCGGTTGCGGTGGAGTCGCGCCAGGGCTCTTCCAAAGCGGTCACCAAAAGTGGAGTCGGGGCCGGACGGATCGATATAACTGAGAACCAGGTGTGCTTCTTTGGCACCGGAATCGTGCAGGATTCCAATAACTTCGGGAATATGGATCTCCCGGGTGGCACTGGAGAGCACAGCGAGGCCTCTGGCTTCTTTTTCAAAGATATCCAGGCTTTCTTCCCGGTTTGTTTTAACAAACAGTCGTGTGCCGTCAGCCAGATTGAGCCGCCTGCTTTGATGAATGCAACCACCGGACTGTGCTGTGCCGGACCGGACCGGGCTTTGGAATTCCTGCTCAATGAAGTCATCGAGCGACTGATCCCGAATCGTCATGACGGGTTTTGAATATGAGGCCGGATCTGTTGCAGGAGTTCTTCGCAGCTTCGCATTACAATTTCAAAAACCAGTTCAAAGCCGTGTATGCCGCCATAGTAGGGGTCGGGAACTTCCCGGTCACCGGGTACGGGATCGAAGTCCCGCAAAAGCATGATTTTTGATTGAAAACGGTTTTGGGGATCCAGGGACTTCAAGTCGCGCAAGTTTTCCCTGTCCATGGCAAGGACAAGGTCGAAGTAATCCAGATCGGAATGCTCGAATTTTCGGGCTTTGGAGAGAAGTCTGACCCCGTTCAGTTCGGCGACCCGGCTGCTTCTGCTGTTGGCGGGTTCGCCTTCGTGATAGGCAGCCGTTCCGGCAGAATCGATTTCAAAAAAGGAATCCAGGCCTTCACGGTTGACAAGATGTCGAAAAACACCTTCTCCCGTGGGGCTTCGGCAGATATTTCCGAGGCAAACAAAGCATACTTTGAAGGGGGTTTCAGGTTCGATTTTTCGGTTGATCCAGTTTCTTTTTGCAGGCATAGGCGATGAGTGCGATTGGTTCAGCAAAAGTCATGAGTGGTATAATATAAAAAAGCGTCCGA
>SLHZ01000157.1 GCA_007135895.1 Balneolales bacterium
ACTGGTGGTATTTCGAGCTCCGGCGCTATTTGCCGAATGGCCCTTCTGATGTGATTCCGGAGATAGTCTTGCATAACGGAGAGTTTGGTTTTTTCCGGATGCAAATATACGAGCTTTCGGTATAGTAATCTTGTTTTTGATTAAATCAGACCTTCGGATCGCATACTAAGATAGTCATGACCTGCAATGATGACATGATCGTCAACGCTGATTTCAAGCAGCGAGGCCGCTTCCCTGATTTTTTTTGTCAGACGGATGTCGGCTGATGATGCTTTTCGGTTGGCCGAAGGGTGGTTATGTATTAATATGATGCTGTTTGCTTCGTTCATGATGGAATATCTCATCACCTCGGCAGGATCCACGATGGTGGCAGTTTTGCCACCCTTGCTGATAATGTGACTGCCCGTAACGATTTTTGCGGCGTTTAAAAAAACAACCCAAAACTGCTCTGTTTGCAGATCGCGAAGACGCGGTCCCCAAAATGCAGCCACATCTTCGGGGGTTCGGAACCGAAGAGGTTTTTCGCCGTTATGGCTTTGCAATCTCCGGGAAAGCTCAAAAGCGGCCTCAAGTGTAATGGCTTTTACATCGGCAACACCATTGACAACCCGCATTTCCCGCCAGTTCCTCCGTACGAGTTTGTGTAATCCGCCAAAATGTTTCAGCAGTACACGAGTGGTTTCAATAACGTTCATTTTCCTGCTTCCGGTTCTCACAAGTATGGCAAGAAGCTCGGCGTCGGTAAGGCTCTCTGCGCCGAAGCGCATAAGTCTTTCTCTGGGTTGCTCGTCTTCGGAGAGGTCACGGACCATTCGAGGATTTTTTCCGTTTTGGGTCGTGGATGAATACCTTGATTCCATTGGATGAGTGCTCACATGACTCACTTGTGATCCTCCTGATAACTCTCTGATGTTGATAACTTTAGTTAAGGTGACATAAAAACGGCCGGCCCCGTTGCTTTTTTCGGCAGGAGACACAGCTGATTAAAAGACGGTGCTTATTGATGGATCGTATATCGGCATCCGTTTCTGAAGACATCTGTTTTCAGAAGGTTTTCATAAGACACCTGTTTTCATACTGCAAGGAGAATCCGAGCGAGAGGTGCTTACAATATAATTTTTTCCATTTTGAAGTGAGGTCCGATGCCTGGAATATCAAATACGTCAGATGTTTTTCTATATCCGAGCTGATGATAGAATGGCACCGCCTGAGTCCGGGCGTTACACCAGATAAGGGCCTTGAGATGTTTTGTTTTCAAATGTTCTTCGGCGGCTTTAAGAAGCTTTCTTCCATAACCGGAGTTCTGAAGGGGCTGAAGGGTTGCCATCCCGCGAAGCTGATACGAGGCAGGAGTACTTCCGCTACAACGAATTAGTGTAAGGCAGGAAACAACATTCCGGCCGATGAAAGCGCCAAAATGGAGGGTGCTTTTGTCTTTATCTTCCTTGAATCTGGCCGAATCCATCGGTTTGCCACTGCGCAGTTCCTGTGCTCTGAGTGGGAGTATGTCCGACAAGGACGAGACACGACAGACCAGGTTGGTCAGGTCTCTATCGTTGAGATTGGTCTGTCCCTCTGTCTGTTTCATCCCCGAGCCTATGCACCACCACTCATCAGCGGCTCGTCCACTGCCCGGATGCTGGCGTTAGGGAGTCCGTCAGGATAGCGTTGTTTTGCCAACTCGATGGCCTTGATGACGATACCGAGGTGCTTTTGTTTTGAGTTCTGATAGAACGTCTGGGCTGCTTCGCCCAGTTTGGGTTTACCGTGAAGGGGTTTATCGCTGATACAGAGGAGGGTAGCATTGGGCACCCGGTACCGGAAGCCGTTTGTAGCGAGGGTTGCCGACTCCATATCAATGGCTATGCTCCGGCTGATATGGATTCCCTGGACAACCCGCTCTTTCATGAATTCCCAGTTCCTGTTGTCTATGGTGTATACGGTGCCCGTTCGATAGGTCATGTTTTCACTTTCAAGAACAGACTGCAGGTGGTAATTCAACAGGTAGTTGGGGGTTATGGGAACATTTTTCGGAATAATGGCGTCAAGGACGGCATCGGCCCGCATATAGCCGGAAGCAAGGACGAAGTCACCAATTTCCTGATGGTTTCTGAGACCCCCGCAATGACCGACCATAACCATGGCATCCGGCCGTAACACGGCGACGTGGTCGGTTATCGTTTTTGCATTTGAAGGGCCAACGCCAATATTGATGAGGGTAATTCCGAGATTATCGTCAAGCTTGTGGTGATAGGCGGGCATCTGTACTTTTCTGCCCGGTTTTACACAGTCGGGGTAACGGGCTTTGAACACTTCGACATGCATGTCATAATTGGTGAACAGGATAAAGCGCTGAAAGTCCTTTGCGTCTGTACCGGTGTAGTGTTCCAGCCGGTTCAGTGAGAGATCGATGCGTTCAGCCGGGAAGAGGAAGAGTTTCTTTTTAGTGAAATCCCAGTGATCCTCATCTATGGCGTCCAATAGTTTAGGCTCGTTCAGCGAGAGAATTTTTCGCGAAGGGGAAATTGAAATTTCTGCTCCGGATTGAATCAGCTTCAGCAGCTCTCTTTTGAGATACCAGCGATACGCCTCCGGTTTGGCAAATTCGCCTTCGATGACCGGGTTATGGATCGACCATGAGCGAAAAACAGTCATTTTTGGATAGTAGCCATCCTGATATATCCGGGTCATCATATCACAGGCATTTACAATGCGCTCATTTATGGACTTTTTCCCCCGGTTGTCAAGGCGCAAGGTGCAAGTGTTCGAATCCTTATTCATGAAGTCAAAGAGATGAAGTGTTTATTATTACCAGATATACAGGTGTAATGAAAAAAAGGCATGATAGGGGTAAAGTTATGTAAGATTATGTCAATCTGCACGTCATAGATCGGGAATCATTTTTCGGGAAGGAACGATTGGAAGAGTGGCTCACTTTATAGGATTACGAGTGAAATTATCAATACCAACCCTTGAACCAGGAGATTATTATGATTAAACCAGGCCAAAAAATCGACCCCTCTTTCTCGTTGAATGTAGTGGTTAACGGAGAGGAAAAAAGCGTTCGTTTTTCCGATCTGCTTGACCAGCCGGTCATTGTATCCGTATACATGAAAAACAATACGGGTGGTTGCGACAGACAAAACAGAAGCCTGGCTGAGAAAGCTTCAAAAATAGCGGAAAACGGATATAAACTGATAGCAATCAGCAAGGATTCCTGTACTTCTCACAAAAAGTACGCTCAGAAACTGGGAATTAACTATATTCTTGCCTCTGATCCTGACTATGCGTTTGCCAGGGCCACCGACTCGCTTGTTGAGAAAAAGATGTATGGGAAAACATTTACCGGTCCGAGCCGATCAGCGTTTTTTA
>SLHZ01000214.1 GCA_007135895.1 Balneolales bacterium
AGAACATGCGCCCGCAGTTTGGGATTGGCGCTGGCCGGACCATCCGGATCCGGAAAGTCCACAATGGCGCTTCATCTTATGAATGAGGGTTGGGATTTCGTATCCAATGACCGCCTGCTGATCCGGCGGAACAATACGGGAATCGAAATGAAAGGAGGGATTAAGCATCCGAGAGTCAACCCCGGCACCTTGCTTCACAATCCTTTTCTGCGAAACAGGCTGACCCCCTCTGAGCAAAAGGAGCTGGAAAGACTGCCAAAAAATGAGCTATGGCAACTGGAGGAAAAAAGGGACCTGATGATCCATGATCTCTTTGGCGAAGATCGGTTTTGTCCGGTTGCCGAACTGACGCACCTGATTATTCTGAACTGGACACTTTCGGATGAGCCGTTTGAACTGAACAGGGTAGATCTGAATCAACGACCGGATCTGTTTTCCGGTTTCATCAAGGATCCCGGTTTGTTCTATTCACCGGATATCAGGGGTGAGAGTACGAATCGAACAAAGAATGCCGGTTATGCCGAACAACTTGATTCCTGCCGGGTATACGAAGTCCGGGGCGGAGTTGATTTTGATGCGCTGACTCGTCTGCTCAACCGGTTGTCCGTCTGAAAGTTGCCGTCTTGGTATAAGCTGTAGCATTTGAAACCTGCAGGGCATCTGGTAAAGCAATTTCCATTGAACAAGCAGGATATCTGTCATGAAATTTGGTGACGGATGACCCAATCGGTTTCCCGTGTTACCGGATAAGCAGCATTTTCTCCATGGTGCGAACTCCGCCTGTCTCCAATACGCACAGATAGACACCCGAAGTCAGTGAACCGGCATCGAACCGGTACTGGTGGGGCCCTGCGCTGAGCGTTTCGTTGGCCAGTACCTGAACGCGCCGGCCCTGAAGATCATAGACCGTCAGCGTGGCGTGCTGTCGCGCCGGCAGATCGAAACGGATATTCGTAGATGGATTAAACGGATTGGGATAGTTGCGAAGACCGAAACGGTCGGGTGTATCCGGTGCTTCCGCCAGTGGCTCGACCGAAGTCGGTATCCATTCCTGTTTCATGCGGATGATACGGTCGTAGGATGAGGCGATGGTTCCATAATCAATGCGGCCCTCGTTGACTTCCTTCTCCACAAAATCGATGATCTGGCGGACCAGCGAGCGGCCATCATGCATGTTGCCGGTGTAGAGCAGAATGTCGATGCCGGCATTGATGGCAAGTTTTACGGATTCGAAGAAACCATAATGGTCCTGTATGGCTCGCATGAACATGCCGTCGGAAATGATAACCCCTTCGAATCCCAATTCGTCACGCAGTTTGCCCCGCAGTGTGTTTTCGGAGAGTGTAGCCGGATGGAGACTGTCAAACACTTCGTGATAGAGATGGCCGGGCATGATCATGCCCCGGTAACCCCTGTTGATCAGTTCTTCATATGGTTCCAGTTCCTCTTCAATCCAGGTATTGGTGATGTCCGTAAAACCGAGATGCGAATCACGCTCGGCGCTGCCATGTCCCGGAAAATGCTTCAGGGCTGTCAGTATACCGGCCTCGTCAAACTCTTCGATAAAAAGGCCCGCATGTTTGGTAACCATGGCCGGATCGCTGGAGAAACTCCGGTTCAGGTTGCCAATCGCCGGACTGGAGGGATTTACGTTGACATCAACGACTGGTGCCAGGTTGACATTGACGCCTCCGTCTTTGAGCCAGCCTGCCATCATCGCGGCCTGCTCCCGTGTCGCGCGTGATGAGTTCCGGTTGCCCAGATACTCCGCCGTATGGGTGTCTTCGTATCCGTTGTTTCTGTTGAGACGCGCCACTCTGCCGCCTTCCTGATCTGTTGAGATGAAAAGCGGGATCATGGCGTCGAGTTGCAGTTCTTCGGTGAGTCCGCGCAGCGACTGCGGGCTCTCCACGTTATAGCCCATCAGTATCACCCCACCAAGGTTTCGCTCGGTGATATCGAGATATAACGTGTCAGGAACCTGGGTGCCCGGACCGTAACCGACCATCAGCATCTGGCCGATCATGTCGCGAAGATCTGCCGTGTCGGAGAGTCGGTAAACAGGCTGGGAAGAGACAAATTGAAAAGGAAAAAAGATAAAAGCCATGATCCATGGCAGCAGGCGATAGCAGAAACCCATAAGCGGCAGTAGATTAGGATTCAAAAATAGCGTGTGAAAGAAGCAAAGCGGTAAAATAGTATTCGAGTACAGTCCCGTTTTGGCGGTTGAAATATAGGTAAAACAGCGCAAATAGCCCAATTATGCTTTGCATGTCACCTTTAGTCTATGGTTGCAGGTGGCAATACGATTAACCGCCGGTCATGCATTATTTTTCAGGTTTTCGTTCCTAATGCTGTTTACTCACCAGGTTTTCGCCATCAATTTATATTTTTCACCTGTATTTACCTGATTATCGTCCCTCTTGCTTTTTGTTTCCCTGTTTTTTTTAAGTAGCTTTTCCAGATAGTGGCGAAACCTTGCTGAGAACTGGTAATGCAAAGTCATCTAAATAACTGGTTGTATCGTCCGAATGTGCAAGCGATGCTAAAGCCGGTTGTTCTATCCGATCTTGCAAGCCAAGAAAAATGTTTTTTTTTCGATAGTACCTTTTTAAAAAAAGATAACCCCGAAGCAGAATGATTCAGTCATAGCTCAACGAAGTTGAAAAATTTGTCATTGTGGGTGATCGAGTGCTCATCAAACCCAGAGAAATGGACAGTCGCACCGAGTCCGGCCTGTATCTGCCGCCAGGGGTTCAGAAAAAGGAAAAAATCCAGAGCGGATACATTGTCAAAGCGGGACCCGGTTATCCCACTATTACCGGACTGGAGAATGATGAGCCGTGGAAACAGAATCATGAAAAGGTCCAGTATATTCCATTGCAGGCAAAAGAGGGGGATCTTGCCATCTACCTGCAGGATCATTCCCATGAGATCCAGTTCGACAAGGAGACCTATGTGATCGTTCCGCACTCGGCCGTGCTGATGCTGATTCGCGATTAAATCTACACTTTTTGATTTTTTTTATCTGACTTACCATTCTGGTAGTTATTTACTCTGCAATACATATTTTATACTTCGCATTGCTTGGATGTGTATAGTGTGTCGAAGATTCAGAGCTTTTCCAGATTAGCTTGAGGTCTGACCTGGCTTGAAATAAATGACGGCATCTTACCCTGATTCTATGGAAGAAAAGAAAAACGTAGATCTGAAAAACGTACAAGTTTCACCTGAGGAAGCACGTCGAAAGACAAATAAAAGGCTTGAGGCCTTTCTGGAAATCAGTCAGGCGGTTAGTTCGTCGTCGGAACTGCCTCCGCTTATGCAGGTGATCGTCGATAGTGCCATTCGTGTCATGAATCT
>SLHZ01000037.1 GCA_007135895.1 Balneolales bacterium
AGGTAGAGTGAGGTGACTACCGTATTCTTTTTTCCGGGTTTCTTCCCGGTGGTGGCCCACTCCGGTGGCTGTTCCAGCCTTGGCTGCTGCTCAAAAAGCTCTACTTTTTCCATCATTTGTCCGATGATGCCATCGGAAAGTATCATGACGGGGTTGCGGTACTTGAAAGCCAGTTCAAATCCCAGTTTGATGAAATCGACACTTTCCTGAACGGTGGCCGGTGCCAGGACAAGCATCTTGTAATCTCCGTGGCCGCCCCCTTTCACCGCCTGGAAATAGTCCGACTGGGAAGGCTGGATGGTCCCCAGACCCGGCCCGGCCCGGACGACATTGACGATGACACAGGGAAGCTCGGCTCCGGCCAGATAGGAGATCCCTTCCATCTTCAGGCTGATACCCGGTCCCGATGAAGAGGTGAGCGCCCTCTTGCCGCATCCGGCAGCGCCATAGACCATGTTGATGGCAGCGATCTCACTCTCTGCCTGCAACACCTGCATACCGGTTCGTTCCGCCGGGTTTTCCCGCATCAGGTATTCAATCACTTCAGACTGTGGCGTGATAGGATAACCGAAGTAGGCGTCTACACCAGCCCGGATAGCTGCTTCGGCCAGGGCTTCGTTTCCTTTCATCAGTCGTATCTCTTTCTCCATGAATACTCCCGTTGTATCTGCCGTTATTTTGAATTGGATCTGTATACGGTGATGACCGCGTCGGGACATACGACCGCACAGTTGGCGCAGCCGGTGCACTCGGCATTGACTTTGATGATATACTGGTATCCCTTTGCGTTCACCTGGCTGCTGACATCCAGAACATCTTTGGGACAGGCATCAAGGCACACCTGGCACCCTTTGCACTTTTCAATATTAATGATGATGTCTCCCTTAGTGGCCATGGCCGGGTAGTTAGATGTTTAAAAAATATGCCGGGCCGATCGTACCGGCCGTGTACCCCTGAGCAGTGTTCAGCTGATGTACACACCGACTGGTTCACAGCCTAAGATGGCAGTTTCCCAGGTAAAAAAACAACTTTTTTTACGTTTTGAAAAACGATTTTCCGTTTCCGTTTTTTACATAACGCTATTGCTGTGCCTATATTCCCTTTACCAGAATCCGGTTGCCGGGAAAAATGTCGGGGAAAATATCCAAACAGCTGACAGCGGCGACCCTGCTGTTTCTCCACTATTTCGGGAGGCTGTAATTTCAGAGGTTCATAAACCTGTTCATAAACCTTGAAAAAAAATCCCCGATCTTCGGAAGCCCGGCTTCAGCTGTCAAAAGCCATGCCGACCTTGTTTTTTTTCAGGTACTCCCGGAGCTCGTCCAGCGTAACCGGATCCTCTATGGTCGATGGCATATCAAAGGTCTGGCCATCGGCCATTTTTCGAATGATTTTCCGCAGGGTTTTGCCGGAGCGGGTTTTGGGCAAACGGTTGACAATGATCGCGGTCTTGAAAAAGGCAATCGCCCCGATTTTTTCACGTATCAGGGCTACCAGCTCCTTCTCAAGTTCTTCCTGAGATATGGTTTCACCGTCTTTAAGAACAACCATACCCACCGGTCGCTGGCCCTTGAGCTGGTGCTCAATACCCACGACAGCACACTCTGCCACGGCGGGATGTGTCGCCACGATCTCTTCCATTTCACTGGTGGAGAGCCGGTGTCCGGCAACGTTGATCACATCGTCAATTCTCCCGGTTATGTAGAAATAGTTCTCTTCATCCCGGTAGCCACCGTCACCGGTCATGTAATAACCGTCGAAATGACTCAGGTAGGACTCCCGGAACCGCTTGTCATCATTCCACAACGTAGGGAAGCTGCCCGGTGCAAGCGGCAGCTTGACGACCACGTATCCCTCTTCGCCGGGTCCCAGAACTTTGCCGTTTCCGTCAACAATCCGGACATCATAGCCGGGTACCGGTCTGGAGACGGAGCCAGGCTTGATGGGCGACAACCCGTATCCGGCCATGTTGCAGAGCATGGGTGAGGTGACCTCGGTTTGCCACCAATGGTCGATCACCGGTACGCCAAGCATCTTGCTGGCCCAGTCGAATGTGGCGCTGTCACAGCGCTCTCCGGCCACGAACAGGTATCTGAAGTTGGACAAGTCGTATTTCTTCAGCAGCTTTCCTTCGCTGTCTTCCTTGATAATGGCGCGTATGGCCGTCGGGGCGACGAATAGAGCTTTAACACGATGCTGTTCAATGATCCTCCAGAAGGTTCCGGCATCGGGCATCCTTACCGGCTTGCCTTCAAAGAACACCGAGGCGCATCCGGCAATCAGCGGTCCGTATACCGTGTAAGAGTGGCCAACCTGCCAGCCAATATCCGATGCCGCCCAGAAGACTTCTCCTTCATAAGTTCCGTAAGAGGCTCCCATGCTGTACTTCATGGCAACAGCGTGTCCGCCGTTATCACGGATTACCCCTTTGGGCTTTCCTGTGGTGCCGGAAGTGTACAGGATGTAGAGCGGGTCATGGGCGTCCACCTCAACACAATCCGCTTCTTTGGCATTTGCCATGGCATCATCCCAGTCAATTTCATTCTCGCCACTCAGCTCGGCCTGGTGCATGGAGCGTTGCAGAAGGATGTGGAACTCCGGTTTTTGCTCGACCAGCGAGAGCGCTTTGTCAATAAGCGGCTTATATGGAATAATCCTCTGAAACTCCACGCCGCAGGAAGCCGATATAATCGCTTTTGGTTTGGCGTCATCGATGCGAATAGACAGCTCGTGCGGAGCAAAACCACCGAATACAACAGAATGAATCGCTCCGATCCGGGCACAGGCAAGCATGGCAATAGCCGCTTCCGGAACCATGGGCATGTAAATAACAACACGGTCTCCTTTCTTAACGCCTCGCTGCTTGAGGATGCCGGCAAACAGGGCTACCTGGCTTCTCAGTTCAGCATAAGTAAAAGTCTTGACCGTGCCCAGGACAGCCGAGTCGTAGATCAATGCCGCCTGATCACCCCGTCCATTTTCCACATGGTAGTCAAGGCACATGTAACAAGTGTTCAGTTTTCCCCCCTCAAACCACCGGAAAAACCCTTTTTCATCCCTGGTTAATATTTTTTTCGGAAAGGTGTACCAGGGAACCTCCCGGGCTTTCTCTTTCCAGAATTTTTCGGGGTTTTCCAGAGATTCCTTAAATTCTTTTTGATAGTTCATCATATTCTCGTTTTTTTATTTTGTTGAGATGCCTGATACCCTGTTAATAACTAAAGCAGCATCAAATTATACTCATAATTTTTTGAATCTAAAAATTGCTTAATAATAGTTATCATCTCCTCCCTAGTCTCGACTTTTCCGAGCTCAATCGCCAGCCAGTCTTCCTTTAAAACATCACGAATCCAGTTGATAA
>SLHZ01000179.1 GCA_007135895.1 Balneolales bacterium
CAAGGTACTCCAGGATCATATCACCGACAGAACGATCGATCTGCATGATGACGGGGGCATCCGACAGCATGTCGAAGCTCCCGCCCCCCTCGGCCCTGTAAGAATTCACCGCAATGGTGAAACGGTCGTCAACGGATACAGGCTCCCCCTTGTATTCGAGTTTGACCACACGCTCACCGACAGGCTTGCGAAGATCAAGTATATAGTCAACTCCGGCCAGCATATCGAAATTAAATCCGGGCCAGTTCCGATTGATACGCGGCCTGCCGGAATCGAGAGTATCCGTATGGTAATATTGTGAAGTGAATTCAAGAAATGAGCGGACCTGCTCACCTGTTATTTCCAGTTTGTACAGGGTGTTGAAGTAGGGATAAAGCAGTGCGATGTCGCCGCGTGTAATCTCACCCGGACCGAAAGTGACGGACGTATTGAACGCGGCGGCGGCGGAGAGCTGCGCGCCTGTTTCCTTCTTTTGCACCGTCTGGATCAGGTCAATGACGGGTGTATCTTCAAGGCGTGCTCTTCCTGAATTCCAAAGATCATCGGTAGTTGCCATGGGACGGGTAAAGAAATCCACGACCTCTTCATGCGCCTCAATCGTCAATGATACGATATCAGGATGCTCGGGTACTCCATCAACCGGCAGGTTGCGGGTGTTTATGGCTGCAACCACAGGCTGCCCCCGGGAATCGGTTACGATATCAATCAGGGCAAGTCCCAGATGAGAAGCCCATCTGCCGGGCTGAATAACACCTACCTGCTGGCCACTGGCACCGGTAAGAACAACATCGTCAACGGCCCGGTGCGTATGACCGAGCACAAGGAGATCCACTCCCGGAACATCTTCACCCACCTGCCGGCCAATATTTTCCGGGCCAAGGCCATCGGCATGGTAGCTGGTCCTGCCGTCCAGACCGGTATGGGCCAGGATAATAACAATATCAGCACCCTCCTTTGTTTTAACTTTCTCAACGAATCGCTCTGCTGCCGGCAGACCTTCCCCGAAATCAAGTATTCCTTCAACTCTCGGGCGGTCCCAGACAGCGGACCCGGGTGTGGTGAGACCCACTACGGCAATCCTCAGACCGGCTATATCACGGATAACATAAGGGGGATATGCCGGTTCATCGGTCCCGTGACGATAGATATTCCCGCCGATTACAGGTGTTTGGGTCTTTTCGATTTGCCGGTGAAGGTACTCCAGTCCGAAGTTAAATTCGTGATTACCCAGGACAATTGCATCGTATTCAAGGAAGTCCGTTGCACTAAGAAAGGGATAGTGGCGGCGAAGCGTATCGTGGAGCGCAAAATACTCTGCAAATGGATTTCCCTGCAGCCAGTCTCCGGCATCCAGCAGCATGTGGTGAGGGTATTGCCCGCGCACCGAGTCGATTAATGTGGCAACACGCGACAACCCGTAGCGGGGCTCTTCCCTGTTGCGATAGTAATCCCAGGATCGCACCCAGCCATGAACATCCGTAGTAGCCATAATTGCGAGGGTGACGGTATCGCCCGGAACTCCTTCTCCTCCGGGAAGCCGCCCGTCTGTAGCACCCATGCGTTGATCAGGGCGCTCCGGATCATCTGTCGCAGTATTCCTGTTATTCAGGCAGGAAGACAAGGACAGTGCGGACAAGATCAGCGCAGCCAGGCACATCACCACCGGAAAGCGGTGTTTGCACAGTAATTTTTCGAAATAATCCGTTTTGCTCAAGAAAAGCATACCTGGCTCCGTTCAGAATTACTCAATATGGGTCTCATCGGGAATCACGGCGTTTTTTTCCAGGACGACTATTCCATCGACGATGGAATAGTGCTCGTGCTCTGCATCACTTAGATGGTCTCCGCCAATAATCCGAACATTGTTTCCAACACGTACATTCTTGTCAATGATGGCACGGTCGATCAGACAATTGCTGCCCACTCCGAGAGATGGCATCTCCGGGGTGCGCTGATTGAGTTCTGCAATGGTCGGATAATAGTCGTTACCCATCATGATGGTATTTCTGATGATCGTATCACGACCTACCCGGGTCCGGATTCCGACAAGGGAACGGTAGATCTCGCTGGCTTCAATAATGCACCCTTCCGCAAGCAGTGAATTGTCGACACGGGTGCCGTAAAGCTTTGAAGGAGGCAGCAGCCGGGGACGGGTGAATATTTTTTTCCCTTTGGCATACAGATCAAACTGGGGCAGCGGATCTGCCAGCTCCAGATTCGCTTCATAGAAAGAGGCGATTGTACCGATATCGGTCCAGTAACCGATGTGCCGGTAACTGCTGACGCGGAGGTTTGATGTAATGGCGTATGGAATGATCTGCTTGCCGAAATCCACAGCTTCCGGATTTCCATTTATCAGCTGCTCCAGTACCCTGGTTCGGAATATGTAGATCCCCATGGAAGCAAGGTATTCTCTGCCCTCCTGCTTCTGTTCTTCGGGAACTTCTGATTTCCAGTTGGATAGCACATCTTCACTCGGTTTTTCAATAAAGTCGGATATCATACCTGTGTCATCGGTTTTCATGATACCGAAACCAGTGGCATCACGGGCATGGACCGGTATGGTTGCGATGCTGACGTCCGCATCGTTTTCCAGGTGATTCCGCATCATTTTGGAATAGTCCATCTGGTAAAGCTGATCACCCGACAGAATCATGACATAGTCGGGATTGTGATTTTGCAGGTGCCGGAACGTCTGGCGCACCGCATCAGCCGTGCCTTGAAACCACTGGTGCGACCTGGGCGTCTGCTCAGCAGCCAGAATGTCAACAAACCCGCGTGAAAAAGAGTCGAAGGAATAGGTATTCTTGATGTGTTTGTTCAACGAAGCGGAGTTGAA
Organism: Balneolales bacterium; assembly: GCA_007135895.1. Classification (GTDB taxonomy): domain Bacteria; phylum Bacteroidota; class Rhodothermia; order Balneolales; family Natronogracilivirgulaceae; genus SLHZ01. The sequence goes on from SLHZ01000179.1 coordinate 2,840, forward strand.
CTGGGTGAGCACATAAATACTGCGTACTCCGGAATGGAGACAGTTCGATATGGGTATATCCACAAGACGATATTTCCCGCCAATTGGAACGGCGGGTTTGGACCGGTAGCGGGTCAAAGGGCTCAAACGAGTTCCTGCTCCGCCGCCCAGAATGACAGCGACAACATTATCCATCATGATGAAATTCTCCTATCTTAGTTTTTGATACAAGTTCGCGTATTGCCGTGCCGAATTATCCCAGGAAAAATCCTTTGACATGGCTCTTTTCTGAAAATCGGCCATTTGGGCGCTCTCGGTAAAGAGAGTGGCCGCCCGCTGTAGCGCATACATGCTGTCTTCAAGACTCAGCATGTCAAACCGAATGCCGTATCCTTCCGTCTCTGAAATATCAATAACGGTGTCCCTGAGCCCCCCAACTGACCGAACGATGGGAAGTGTCCCATAAGCCATGGCATACATTTGATTAAGGCCACAGGGCTCCACCCTTGAAGGCATGAGCAGAAAATCCCCGCCGGC
>SLHZ01000147.1 GCA_007135895.1 Balneolales bacterium
AATCTTTCAATTTCAGTTACCGATGGTAACAGGCTGACAATACCGGAACTCAAGCCTTATGAAACAGCAATCCTTGTTTTGAAAGACACCACATCGGTAAGTACCGAGCCCTCCATGGACTTTGGCCAGGTGATCCGATTGGAACAGAATTATCCGAATCCTTTCAATCCGACAACATATATCCGGTTTCATTTACAGCAAGAAGCGGACGTGCGACTGGAAGTGTTTGATATACTTGGCCAGAAAATGGCATTGCTGTTAAACGAACCGTTGAGACCTGGTCAGCATGAAATTCAATTTGATGCTGCACAACTGGTTAGTGGTTTGTATATCTATCGCCTGACAACAAAAGGATTTCAGCAAACCCGGAAAATGGTAGTAATTAAATAACACGTTTCTTTTTCAAATAACCTGCAATCAACAATACCTAATCTGCCAAATCATGAAAAAAGCCATTATAAATATTTACAAACGATCGGTGCGCCCGGGCAATCTGCTTTATGGTGATTTTTTATGCCTTGCTCTTTTATTGAGCTTACCCACACTCCTTTCCCCATTGTCCGTACAGGCAGAGCGATCTTTTTTTGTGTCGGAAGATGCCGCTCCCGATTCAATCTCCATTTACTTCAGTAATCCGGGTGAGTGGGCTAATGTATATATCCATGTCTGGGAAGAAGGAGGTCCATCGTACACTTCCTGGCCGGGGATGCAGATGAACGAGCCCGAGGATGGATCCGTCTGGTGGTACGTAGATGTACCTGAGAATTTCAATATGTTCATCTTCAATGACGGTATTGTAAACAACCGCTACGACGAACATCGCAGACGGGATACCACTGGCTGGTATGATGGAGTGACATGGTATGACTCCGATCCATTTGAAACCGAAGGAGATATCGATCCATTTACGCTTCAATTACCAGATGATGGTGTATTATTGCTCATTGAAGGCGATGCGGATGATGAAATTGTCTTTAGCTGGGAACGCCCGGAATCTACCGATGACGCTTTGCTGCGCTTTACGTGGAAGCTGGACATACGGGATGGTGATTTCTCGGATCCGATTGTCACTTTTTCTACAGATAATGGTGGAACAGCCAATCAGATGACCCTTACTTTAGAAGTGCTGGTTAACATACTGGAAGACCTCGACCTTGAGATAGGTGACATATTTGAGGGTGAATGGACGGTCCAGGCCAGGATTGGTGATGAGAAGCGATATGCGGAAGAATCATTCGCCATTGATTTGGAACTTGGTGAGGTTGAAGGAATTCCTGGTACCATCACGGTTTATTTCAGCAATCCTGACAATTGGGAAGAAGTTTTCGTTCATGTCTGGGAACACGATGGACCAGTGTATACTACCTGGCCGGGAATGGCGATGACAGAACCGGAAGAGGGTTCGGTATGGTGGTATGCAGAAGTACCTGAGAATTTCAACATGTTCATCCTTAATGACGGGATTGTTGTAGAACGTTATGATGATCATCGAAGGAGGGATACCACCGGCTGGTATGACGGTGTGATGTGGTTTGATCAGGAACCGGCGGAATCATTTACCAAATACGAAAATATCGCCGAACTGCTGGCAAGTGTACAAAACGAGGATCAAGGAAGGTTAACGAACGAAGTTATCGTTACTTTTGTCGCACCCAGTAATCGAAATCAGCACTACCTGTCAGATTCTACCGGAGCTGTTCTCGTTGAAGATCCTGAAGCAATTCTGTCAGGATTGAAACGTGGTGACGGTGTAACCAACTTCACTTTCGAAGTATCAGAATTGCAGGGTATTGTGCATTTGTTACCATTGGCTGCATTCAACGCAAGTTCGGAGAATAATGATCTGCCCTATTGGGAAACCACCTTGCAGGACCTTGAGTATGTGGGTGAGCCGCGTCTGATGAAAGTCGATATGGTCGAATTTCAAAGAACGGGAGCTTTTGAACGATCCACCAATTACAATATCCTTGATCCGACGGTAGATAGTCCCGTGATCTTTCGAACTCACTTGAGCGATTCCGATGTGATTGGTAAACCCATCCCTCGTGAACCACGAATAGTAACTGGTATCGTGGCTGAATTCCTCGGAACGCCGCAATTGTATGCCACTTATTATGATTTGATAGAACCAATTGTGACTTTTCAGGTCACTTTCATGGTTAATATGAGTCGCCATGAAAGCTTTGACTCCGAATCGCATGATGTCTACATAAGTGGAGAGATGATTGACTGGATCAAGCCGGGAACAAATGACAGATATCGGTTGCAGCCATCGAATGATAATTCGGATGTTTATACGCTTACCATGAATATCAAGGATGGCTTCTATGAATATAAGTTCTTTATTGTGGAAGATGAGCCCACCTGGGACATGGCCGAATGGGATGATGGTCCGAATCGTGAACTGGATGTTGCCGATGATATGGTCGTTCAAACAGCTTTTGGCACTCTTCTTACAAGTGGGGAATCATTAGTGGCGATCCCGCAGGAATATGGCCTGGATCAGAACTATCCCAATCCATTCAATCCGTCGACACGGATCAGTTACCAGTTACCAGTGAGTATTCACGTCGCCATTGATGTCTATGACCTGACCGGAAGGCGCGTTGCTACTTTGGTCAATGAGAGAAAGGAGGCTGGTCATCATTCTGTTTATTTCGATGCCGGCCGATTGGCAAGTGGTGTCTATCTTTTCCACATGCAGGCCGGTAGCCATTCGTTTACACGCAAAATGATGCTGGTCAAGTAGATATCACATCAGCGGATGAACCCAAACTCAAAGGTATCTCATAGTCATGAAAAACTGGTTTGAAACGGCAGGCTATCACGTGAGTTCTATGCTTTGTTTCGCTAACAAATACCTGGCCTTTGTGGTACCGGCAATAGTGGTGGCAGGGCTCACTGGAATTCCGTCCGGTGAGACCCTGGCCGGAACGGTCCGCCCCGAACAGCATGGCACCGCGGATCGTTACATGGCACCAAAGGATCTGCCTGATGAGATCCTTACGGCCGTTCCCCAATGGGCTCAGGAGGCGATCTGGTATCAGATTTTTGTGGAACGCTTCCGGGACGGGGATCCCGGCAACCAGCCGACCCTTGAGACCATCCGGGGATCCTGGCCGCACCATAAGCCCGATTCCTGGCAGCCCACCGCCTGGACCCGCGACTGGTACAGCATAGAAGACTGGGCTCTGGATAGCGGCAAGGAGTTCTACCGCACCGTCCAGATGCGACGTTATGGCGGCGACCTGCAGGGTGTTCTGGACAAGCTGGATTACCTGGCCGATCTGGGTATTACGGCCATCTATTTCAACCCGCTCAATGACTCCCCTTCACTCCACAAATACGACGCCCGAAACTACCATCATATCGATGTCAACTTTGGACCGGATCCCGAGGGTGACCGTGCCCTTATGGAACAGGAGGATCCGGCCGATCCCGATACCTGGGTCTGGACTTCAGCCGACCTGTTGTTTCTGGAAGTGGTGAAAGAGGCAAGAAAGCGCGGTATTCGCGTCGTCATGGACTACTCATGGAATCATACCGGCATCACTTTCTGGGCCTGGCGGCATGTACTGGAGCACCAGCAGGAATCTCCCTATGCCAACTGGTATCAGATAAGCCGCTTCAATGATCCGGAAACGGATCAAAACGAGTTCGAATACCCAGGATGGGCCGGTGTCCCCGAACTCCCCCAGTTCCGGCGCTACAACTCCGTCGATACGTTCCGTCACGGAGAGCTGGTTCCCGGCGATCTCCATCCCGACCTGAAACGCCATATCTTCGCTGTCACGCACCGTTGGCTGGCACCGGACGGTGACACCGGTCGCGGTGTGGACGGTTTTCGCCTTGATGTGGCGGAACTCATACCCGCCGGCTTCTGGCGTGACTATCGCCGCTTTGTGCGAAGTATCCAGCCCGAGGCTGTTCTGGTGGGTGAGCTCTGGTGGGCCGACTGGCCGCATGAAATGATGGATCCGACGGAATGGCTGCAGGGGGATATCTTCGATGCCGTGATGAACTACCGGTGGTATCAGCCCACACGGCAGTGGCTGGGAGGAGCCATACCTGAATTGAAACATCCTTCCGGGTATATACACCATCTGGACTCGGTGTCGGCCGGTCTGCGGCCCGAAGTCAGCCGTGCCCAGATGAACCTCACCGCCAGTCACGACACCCCGCGTTTTTCTACCTCCATCTTCAATCCTGTGATGTACAAATACCGGGTGAACCCGCGCGAAACCCCCGGTTATAAGATTCACCGGCCCGATGAACGAACCTGGAGAGATGTCCGACTTATTCTGGCCCAGCAGTTTACATGGGTCGGCTCTCCTCATGTCTGGATGGGTGATGAGCTCGGCATGTGGGGCGCCGATGACCCTGATTGCCGAAAGCCCCTGATCTGGCCAGACCTGGATTTCGAGGACGAAACCACCCACCCGTTCGGTCAGGAACGACCCCGTGATCCGGTGCGGGCCGACAAAGATCTGCTGGAGTACTACCGTCACCTGATAACATTACGTCGCACGAACCCGGTTTTTGCATGGGGTGAAACAGAGGTCCTGATTACCGATGACCGGCAAAACCTGCTGGTCTATGAACGGTACTTCGAACCGGGTGACATGAGGGTGCCGGTTCGGGAAACCGGTCCAATGGACAATAAAAACAGTGCCATCAATAAAAGCAGGGCCATCGTGGTCTTCAACAATCATCCATCTGATACAACACGTTTTACCGTTACGATACCGGACAGATTCACGGATTCGCCGCAAGACGAAAAAGAGATGATGTGGGAGGAAGTCCTCGATTTGCAACCGCTGAAATGGGAAGCAGACGGATTCGCCCTGGACCTTGTCATGCCCCCGAAATCGGCAGCTGTTTTCATCGGCCGTCCCGGGTCGGATTTCATTCCCGACTGATTTTCGAGTGACTACCGACTGGTACCCGGCCAACTTTATACTGATTTCATACTGATTCCCGAGTGTTTCATCAACGGGTCTGGACTTTTTCCGCATGACCGATCACCGCCAAAGTATGACGAACGATTGTCTCTGTGTGTACGATAAGCATCGTAAAACCCCTGAAATAGCAGAAGAATAGCCCGCATTGGTTTGGTGAGTTTCTGATTTGTATTTTTCCGCCATGAGAATTGATTCCAGATACTTCAATCATTTCATGGCGATCACGGCCTTCTTCTTTCTTCTGGCCATTATTCTTGCTTCGCTGTGGTATCCCGGCAAACAGGAGCGCCGCTACAGGGAGCGTTTACAGTCGTATCCGCCGGAGCGCTTTGTCTTTCTTGATATTCACGGCGATACCCTGAAAATTGCATCCGGACGGCCCGTTATAGTATTCTTCTGGGCCGGCTGGTCGGACCGTTCCGTCTCCCAGCTAAATGACCTTCTGGTATGGCATAAACAAAACCCTGGTCCACAGGTCGTTGCAGCATGGGTTAAAGATGACCCGGAAATGCTTGCTGACCACGGTGTTCTGCCCGGAGTGGCTCTTTCTGAAAACCCTGACACCCGTGGTGGCCGTTTTGAATTTGCTGACGGAACCAGACCCTATCAGGATCTCCGCGTGCCCGGTGTGCCGACCAGCCTGCTTTTTGATGACAAAGGAAGACTTATGGCCACCGCGGTTGGGTTTCGGGCCACCCCGGTTTGGCATCAGATGTCCAAGATAAAACCAGATGACGCAACAAAACAACGGCAACCGAATGGCATTGTGAAACCGGATGTGAAGCAGCCGGCAGAAAACCGGTAATGGAGACGACACTCAAAATGTAACCGTAAAAGGCAATGAAGATGGCAACCTGGATAACGCCAGAAAAAAATGAATGCCCTGAAACAAAGCATGGATAACTCCCTCCAAAAAACGAATACCCAAAAAGGCAGCAACGTCCATCCTTATGTAGTGCTCGACGGACGGGTTGTTGAGAAGTGTAATGCCGGAATCGATCTCGATGAGCGGCTGGCGGCATACGGCGAGGGATGGTTTGATACCCTCCGCTCATATGCCGGAACAGTAGCCGATCCGGCCGGCCACTTCGGGAGGCTCTGCAGCGGTGCCCGGTATCTGGGTGTGCCAATGCCCGGAAAACTGGCAACCGATCATCAGTATTTGCAGGTCATCCGCACCCTTCTGGAAGCCAACAGGGCCATGGACGATCAGACTCGTATACGAGTCATGGTCTGGACCGGAAACCGGGATCCGGGGTATCTGTCGACCAGTACACCGGATGAGTGCCGATTCTTGGCGGTCAGCGCTCCTTTGGAAGATGAACAACCTGAACCGGTCAGCCTCGCCGTATCATCCCTGACAAGGATTCCGCACAGGGCCCTTCCCGCAGAGGTCAAATGGACCAGCAGCATGCATTACATACTCGCGGCCCGGGAAGCGAAAGAAAAAAAGGCCGATGATGCCCTCCTGCTGACGGGTGAAGGCTTTCTGAGTGAAGCTACCATTGCCAATATTTTCTGGAAGAAGGGGGATCGCATTTGCACTCCCGATGAATCCTGCGACATACTGCCGGGAATAACGCGCAAGATGCTGATCAGGGTCCTGACAAACTCTGGAATGACAGTCGATGAAGGCTCCTTCCGGATGAGAGACCTGGAAGGGGCCGACCTGGTCTGGCTTACCAACTCGGTCCGCGGTTTATACCCGGTGATATCGATCGGTGGAAAATCCTGTGCATGGGACGAGGAGTTCTGGTGCACCCTGCGTCAGCGTTACGAAGAAAATCTGCGATCCTGCCTTCAACCGCTGCCGGAACCCATGAAACCATGATGCGCGAAGCTGAACGGGAGAATAAATGGTTTTTTGATTCGGAGGAGGCGCTGGATCAGTGGATCTTCCGTTTCCTGCAGGATAGGAGCAGCGAAACCCCCACCATATTCCTGGATTCACAGCAGAGGGGTCATCCGGCTTCTTCGTTCAGTTATATTGCCGCAGACCCCGTCTGCTGGATCCGGAGCCGGGATGGCGAAACAACAACCGGATCCTCCGGCGACTCCATCAGCGGTACGGGAACGGTTGTCCGGACCGGACCGGCATGGGACATGCTCAAAACATTTCGGGAGGAGCATCCGGACTGGATGTTCGGATGGCTGGGTTACGATCTGAAGAACGATGACGAAAACCTGCTATCTTCCAACCACGATCCATTGCACCTGCCGGATCTTTTCTTTTTCGTCCCCGCACTCTTGCTGCGCATCAGCCGGACCGGAAGATGCGTCGAAGCAATTAAAGGAGATCTGCCGGTTCCGTCAGGCACATTTCAGCCCGAAAGTAGTTCCACTGCCAGGAAAACGGGGTTTGAAATGGGGGAACTCATCTCCATGGATGGCTGGAGTCTGTACCGGAATAATGTGGAAAAGATCCGGCGGTATATTGCTGCCGGTGATACCTATGAAGTCAACCTGACCCATATGCTGCATGCAGAATGGTCCGGTGATCCGCTGATGCTGTTCCGGGCAATGAAGCGGGAAGGTCCGGTCCCTTTCGCCGCATGGCTGGCTTATGGCGATATCCGGGTCTGTTGTGCTTCACCCGAGCGTTTTCTTCAGCGAAGCGGCGATCTCATACGCTCCCAGCCCATCAAGGGAACATCCCCCAGAGGCAGCGATCCGGAGTCGGACAGACGTATCGTCCGGGATATCCTGAGAATGGAAAAAAACAAGGCGGAAAACGTCATGATCGTGGATCTGGTGCGCCATGACATGAGCCGTGTGGCGAAGATCGGCTCGGTGCGGACCGACGCCCTCCTGGAGGTGCAGAGCTTCAGCACCCTGCACCAGCTTGTTTCAACTGTATCGGCGCGTGTGGCCGACGGCTTTGTTTCCACCGATGTTATCCGGGCCTGTTTTCCCATGGGATCAATGACGGGAGCTCCGAAAATCAGGACCCTCGGGATCATTGAGGAGCTTGAATCGTACCGCAGAGGGCTTTACTCCGGCGCCATCGGATACTTCCGGCCCAATGATGATTTCGATTTCAATGTGGTGATCCGTACGGCTATTATAAACCGCGACAAGCTTTATTATCCGGTTGGCGGTGCCATTACCGCCGATTCGTCTCCCGAAGATGAATGGCAGGAAACCTGGCTAAAGGCCGGTCTGCTGCAACGGATACAGGCAACCGCTATTTGAGTTGAAGAAGCGAAAAAAAAGAGTTATCTTTGCAAGTCTGATCTACGGGTTCTGAATCTACTGGTTCTGATCTTTCGTTTTGGTCAAACAAATCTGGTTAAATGATTATCGATCAAGCTGTTTTTTTCTGATCGCCGTATTCAGATCCGCCGGAATTACCGTTTTAGATCAGCCCGTTTTTTTGAACTGAGATTAACAACAGAGCATTTTTTTGAACCGAGTGAGTCATAACCGATGAAAAAAGGCATCCATCCCGAATACAAAGAGGTAAAAGTGATCCTGACCGATGGCTCAGAGATCATGACCCGCAGTACCATGAAAACCAAAGAAGGGGTATACAAGGCAGAAATCGATTCCAAAAACCATCCCTTTTACATCGGCAGTCAAAAGATGATGAGCGCCGCCGGCCGTGTAGACCAGTTCAAGCGCCGATATGGCAACCGGGGCGGCAAATAACGCTGCCCGCGTACCGGAACACGAGAACAACCCATCTGGAATCAAGCCTATCCGGGAGTAACCCATGAATCTTCATCTCGATGTTTTTGAAGGGATGAATCCTTTTCAGGAAAACACCTACCTGGTGCATAACAACCAGACCGCCCACCTGATTGATCCGGGTTTCTCCAGTGCATCGGAGTGGAACCGGTTGCAAAATGTGCTGGAGCAGAAAAAACTGCAGATCGAAGCCATAGTGCTCACTCACGGACACGTGGATCATGTGATCGGACTCCAGGAAGCGTTTGACCGGTTTCAGGTACCGGTCTGCATGCATCATGAAACCTGGCCTTTTCTTGAACATTTCCCGCAGCAGGCCATGATGTTCGGTTTTCAGGCCGATCCCATCAAGGTCGATCCCCAATACGTGGAGCCATCGGCGGATCTCCGCATAGGGTCTTTCACATACGATGCACGCTACACTCCCGGTCATGCTCCGGGCCACCTTGCTTTCTACTGTAAAGAGGCTGGGTGGGTGATCTCAGGAGATGCGCTCTTCGCCGGCAGTATCGGTCGGACAGACCTGTACGGCGGTGATTTTCAGCTGCTTGAAAAAAGCATAAGGACCCAGCTCTACACACTGCCGGATGAGACTGTTGTCTGGCCCGGCCACGGACCCAAAACTACTGTTGGCCGTGAAAGAAGGAGCAATCCGTTCGTATCAGGCGGTATCTGAATCAGACTGAATCAGACAGTATCAGACAGTATCTGAAGCGATCCGTTTTTCCAGACGAGCAATTTCGGCAAGATAGTGGTCTTTCTTGCCGGGTTTCACCTGACACAGTCTCTTCAGGGTCTGAATAGCTTCGTCGTATTTCTTTTGCTTCTCGTAGATCATCGCCAGCGTCTCCGAAGCGATGTCTCCCACTTGTTTGGCTTTTTCACCCAGATCCCGGTCATCTTTCTCCACAGTCTCCGTATCCGTATCCACGGTGATCTTTTTGGTCTCGGCATCAGACAGATCTTCAATGAGCTGATCCAGGTCAAGCGGATAAACAGTATCATCCTCCGGTTCTTCAACCGGATAATCAGTCACCGTGCCTTCTTCCGGCTGCCAGGCCTCAAACTTGCGCGGATGAACCATGTAGTAATGAAGGTTTTCAAAGAAAGGACTCCCGGGAGCGCAGCACTTCGCTTTCATCGAATGATTAAGGGAAAGCTCTGTCTGTCCATTCAAATGGTACATCCATGCCAAAAGGAAATAACCAACAGCATCAAGGCCTCTCTTTTTCAGATGTGTTTCCAGATTGGTGATCCCCTTGCCAGGGTCATTTCGAAACTGGGTGACGTAGGAGCCGAGGCTCTCAGGAATGTCAAAAGGTATTCCTTGCATTGCTTTTATTTTTTTTCGAAAAGTTTGATCATATTGGATACACCGGATGAAGCACCGTAGGGAATGCCCGACGGAATACAGGCCGGATCACCGTATACAAGAGCAGTCGGTATATAAGAGCAGTCAGAATGCCCTGCATAACACCAGCCGAGTCACCGGAGCCGACCCGGTTGAAAATGACGGCAATCAGCGTTGCCTGAAATATAGGTAACCAAGGGGTTATTAAAAAACCATTTGAAATAAAACCGGTCTACCAGCTCGCCGTGGCGTCTATCACCTCCCCGTGACATCTATCACCTCCCCGAGGCATCTGCAAACTCTCGATGGCATCTACCAACTCCCCATGGCATCACTGAAAAGATTATCCGCAATACGCCTGAGAGCTTCGAGGGCCGCGTTGTTTTCACCATCAACAGGATCTTCGTTGGGATCATACTCGAAGTTCCCGGTAATGTTTTTTTGCCATTCCGGAGTATCTTTGGCGGTGTACTGATAGGTCGCCCTGACAGTGATCTGAACCCGGTTCAAACTGGCCCGCTGATCGCCGGCAATACTGAATGGACGGTTTGAATAGCCTGTTATGGTCCCTTCCAGGATGACATCGGCGTTATCCGGGGAGTCGGTGAGCTGAAGCCGTGTCTGGTTGACAAACCGGTTGATCAGCACTTCGTTGAGGTCGCCGCTGAGATCTCCCATGCCGCTTCCCGACTGGTCGGAAAAAAAGGGTATGTAAATGGTCCGGACGTCCGGCGGTATCACCACACCGGTGAAGCTGTAGCGGAAACAGCCACCCGGGAGAAGCAGAAGTAGAAGAAAAAGCACAAAAAAGCCACCGGATCCGGATTTCAGCCCGGCCATTGTCCGATACAGGGAGAAACGGTTAAATGAGGCCATACTGATCAATTTTTCGATATAACGTTCGTTCACTCATTCCCAGTACCCGGGCGGCTTTGCGACGGTTGCCCTTGTACCTTTCCAGGGCCCTCGCAATCAGAAACTTTTCCATCGTTTCTATCGATGGCAGCTCATGGTCACCGAACAGCTCCACTGCGCGCAGCTGGTCTTCACTCCACTCCGGTTTTCTTTCTTCGTGATTCTGTTCCTCGAGCGGGTCGATATCGACGGTCATGGATTGTGATTCCCGAAGGTGAAACGGTCGACTTTTGTTTGATTCCTGCTCCGCGCCGTAGTCAGCCAGTTCGTGGTCTTGTGGGTGTCTTTTTTTTTCAAAACCCGACGAGGCAGAGTCTCCTGTTGCGGACCGCTCTGAAAAACGATCGCCGGATGGTGGTGGAAGGGAGCGCTGCAGACGCTCACCGCCGAGTGTGTTATAGAAAAGGGTACCCATCATCCGCTTGAGGTCACTCATGTCACTGCGCATCTCCAGCAGGGCGCGGTATAAAAGCTGCAGATCCCCGAATTGTGCTTCCTGATAGGAGCCTCCGGCTTGCGGTTCCTCCTGAAAAAGCATGGGGAGGTTGTCGGGTGATCCCATTCTCTGCCGACCCTTCAGGTATTTCGTAAGTACCTGCTCATCTACGTACTGGGACTTTTCGAGGACCACCAGCTGTTCGGCTACATTTCGCAGCTCCCGTATGTTGCCGGGCCAGCGGTAGGATAGAAGCAGTTTTCGGGCCCCGTCCGACATGCCCCGAAAAACCGAATCGTATTTCCGGGCAAATTCGGCCACAAACTTCTGGAATATCAGCAGGATATCATCATCCCGTTTCCGCAGGGGCGGAATCAGGATGGTCACCGTATTGAGCCGGTAGAAAAGATCCTCACGAAAATCACCATCCTCAACACTCTTCCACATATCCTTGTTGGAAGCGGCAATGACCCGGACATTGCATTTTCGGACCTGGCTTGAACCAACCCTGAAAAACTCTCCGGTTTCCAGCACCCGCAACAGCTTTACCTGTACATTTTTTGGTGTATCGACGATTTCGTCAAGAAATATGGTACCTCCGTCAGCCTGCTCGAAATAACCTCTGCGTGATTCATGGGCACCGGTAAAAGCCCCTTTTTCGTGACCGAAAAGTTCACTTTCTATGATGCCCTCCGGTATGGCGCCGCAGTTGACAATGACCAGACGTCCCGATTTTCTCGGACTCAGGTCATGGATCGCCCGCGCTGTGACATCCTTGCCCACCCCGGTCTCACCGTGCAGAAGTATGGTGATGTCGGTCGGTGCGACCTGAATCACTTTGTCCAGTGCGTGACGCAGTGCCGGTGATTCACCGATGATGCCGTATTTTTGCTGTAATTCGCTGCGATCCACGATAAAAAAATAACTTTCTGGTTCAGCTTGCAGTCGTCCGGCTCATTGCAGTCGTCCGGCTCAGGTCTGACCGGTACGTTGCCTCTGTCCGGTTTGAGGCAAGATCGGCCAGCCGGACCTGACGCAGGACCCGGCCTTTCAGGGTAGCTGCCGTGGCATCCGTAATCTCCACTTCCACGTACTCACCGCTCTGAAAGGAGCCTTTGTCAAAGATAACCATTTTGTTGGTATCAGTGCGCCCGGAAAGCTGATCGGCAGAGCGTTTGCTGGGGCCTTCGATCAGTACAATGTGACGAGTGCCGATTTCACCCAGATTACGGCGGGCGGACAGGGCTTGTTGCAGCGCAATAATTTCGTTCAGACGCCGCATCTTGACTTCCGAAGGTACATCATCGGTGTATTTGCGGTGGGCCAGGGTGCGTTCTCGCTCTGAGTAGGCAAACATGAAGGCATGGTCAAACCCAACCGCTTCCATGA
>SLHZ01000232.1 GCA_007135895.1 Balneolales bacterium
AGAAAATCAAACGGATGAAAGAGGAAATGGATCTGCGCAAAGCGTAATGCGAGGGCTGGCTGCTGCCGAAATGGATCTGCGTAAAGCGTAATGCCAGGACCGGCTGCCACCGAAAGGCATCCGCTCAAACCGCAATACCAGGAATGGCTGCCACCGAAAGGCATCCGCTCAAACCGCAATACCAGGAATGGCTGCCACCGAAAGGCATCCGCTCAAAACGAAGGCCAGCAGGTTCCGCAAAAAAGCATGCGTCTTGAAGGATTGTGCTATGCCGGCTGAAAGGTATTGGCCGGCAAAGAAGCGGAGCTCCCGTACCGGCCAATCCTGACGGACCGGATATCCATCAATGGACAATGGATCAATGGACAATGGATCAATGGACAATGGATCAATGGCGGAAAAGCTGCAAACCGGCGCTGAAACCAATCCAGAAATGATACTGGTAATCTCCTCCGCTGGTATCAAAGAAGCTGTAAAGGTAGTGGTCATCGATCTCAGCCGAGCTTCCGACCAGCATGTTCAAAGTGGGCCCGCCATACAGTGTGAGTCCGCCAAATACCTCCCAGCCAATCATATATCGATAGCTGTAGATCCGGCTCATGTCGGATTTGTACCACCCGTCATCCTGGATATGCTGGATAGTGATATCACGTATCAGCTTGAAACGGTCGAGCGACTCCCGCTCCAGAGCACCGTCCCAGGCCTCATTGAAGGGCTGAACCCATCCCAGGGACCATGAGAGAGCAAAGACATCCCGATCGGTTATGGTCGGCAAATAGCCAAAGCCAATCGTGTTATAGACATGGCGGGTTCCTGTCTTAAGACCGGCGAAAACAAAGCCGCTTTCACTGCTCCAGCTGTCAATCTGGCGGCGCCCATCACCATAAAGAGAAATAAGTCCAACCGGCAGGCCATCAAAGGACCGTGCCAGGTTGACGGGGGCAACCTGAATACCCAGGCCCCTGTGAGCAATGTTCATGAGCCCCGCTGCCTGTATACCCGTCATGGTGCCGGAATTGATATTCATGCCGCCGGCCACGGCAATTCCCGATGTGGCTTTGGAGATATTGGCGGCACTGCTAACCGCAATGCCGGACATATCACCGGTTGCAGCGCTAACGAGGCCGCTCACCAAAATACCCGAAGCATCACCGGCTGCAATGTTCCCGAAACCCGCAACCATTATTCCAGATGCATCACCTGCCGCAGCATTGCCAAGTCCGCTTAACAGAATACCGGAAGTCTCACCCCCGCTGATATTCGCGCCACCCGTCAGAAATATGCCGTTGGCATGAGACCCGCTCACATTGGCCACACCGCTCATGATGATACCACTGAACTCTTTCGGGGTCAGATTGACAAAACCGCCGAATTGAATTCCTTTCATATTGCCACCCGCCATATTGGCGATGCTGGAGAACTGAATGCCGTGCATGTCGCGCCCGGCAATATTGACAAAGCCCGACATCTGAATACCGTGCATGTCACCGGCGGCCATGCTGCCCAGTCCCGAAAACTGAATACCGTGCAGATCCCTTGCTGCAAAATTGCCAAGACCTGCCAGTTGAATGCCCTGGATGTCAGTCCGGCTGGCATTTGCCAGACCGGCAATCTGAAAGCCCTGTATCGGTCCGCTGGCGGCATTACCAAGCACACCAATATTGAAACCGGCGGCCTGCCCGTCCGTATAGTTGACCGCACCCAACTGAAAGCGAGCGTGCGTGTAGTGTTTGTGAATATTCACCAATCCGATTTCATAGCCCTTTTCCAACCCGCCGTTTACCCCGGCCAGCAAATTCAGTGAAAACTTGGCCGTGTACTCGTCAGCCCTCGTGCCGTTGGTGCTCAGCGGTGGAAACAGCGATGCACGAAACAATCGGAATTTGAGTCCGAACTCATCGGTGCCACTGACGTGCCAGGATGTGTTCCGTTGCCACTCGACCCAGCCTGAAGTGGTGTCGCTGGGAGCATGAATCCTGAGATTGGGCCCAATATTTACGTGCGCTGTATCCTTGCTGCTGCCATGATTATCGATCTCAGAGGAATTATCGGGCTCATAGATGACATCAGAAAAAACGGCCGCCGGATCCGTTTCAACGGGCGAAACGGATCCATAGGCAGCCGCTGAGGTCATAACAGAACAGCTAATCAGGAAGATGGCAAATCGCCAGCCGGAGAAAACGCTGCGAATAAAGTGGTTACGGGAAATATTGTTCATGATTCAGTAAATAGAAATAGTGTTCATAATGTGAGTTCCAAAATCACTGCCGGCTTCGGCAATCTGACGCTAATCTGTCGCTGCTGATAACGGCCGTCCGTCGCCGATGGTTTCAAAAGCCCGTCACCGGAAGTTCCCCCGTTGAAAGTACTCGAACCGAAAACTTCAACAGAACGACCTCCAACTGATGGATGCTAAACTTGGATACGAAACCACCGGATTTATGTTTCACTGCAACGGCATATCAGAATTATCCGGCTCACTGGGTATCAAACTTTGCGGAAGATGGAAGATGTATGTCTTGACCGAATGATGGAGTGTTTTTTTGTGTTGGGACTATTCCACTGGATCGGACATCGGGATACTGGATCGGACATCAGGATTTTGGATCGGACAGCCGGATATGATGGAATCGAAATGCGTAAAATCGAACCCCAAAAAACAGTACGGCAAAAGTAATCCTGTCCGCCCATATTCGATACCGGTGAATCTGATACCACATACCATTGATCATGAATAAACGTAAACATGTAATTGTCGTTGGTGCCGGGTTCGGCGGACTCAAAACAGTTCAGACCCTCAAAAAGCACGATCTTGACATCACACTCATTGATCGGACCAACCACCATCTTTTTCAGCCCCTGCTCTACCAGGTCGCCGTCTCGGCTCTGGCTCCCGGCGATATAGCCGTTCCGGTAAGAACCATTTTCAACCGGGATAAAAATGTCACGGTGCTCATGGGTGAAGTGATAAAGATCGACCGGAATGAGAAAAAAATTGTACTGGAGAACAATCAGGAGATCAGTTTTGATTACCTGGTCCTTGCACCCGGCGCCCGCCATTCCTATTTCGGCAATGATGAGTGGGAAAAGAAAGCGCCCGGACTCAAAACACTCTCTGATGCTCTGGATATTCGGGAAAGCATCCTGCTCTCTTTCGAAAAAGCGGAAAGAGCCGGGGACCCGGAAGTACGCCGGATCCATGAGACCTTTGTGGTTGCAGGCGGCGGACCTACCGGAGTGGAAATGGCGGGAGCCATCACGGAAATCGCTTCAAAAGCCATAAGAGATGATTACCGCCGGGCCGATCTTCGTCTGCTTAAGGTCATACTGGTTGAAGGACAG
>SLHZ01000129.1 GCA_007135895.1 Balneolales bacterium
ACAAAGATATTCAGCATTTTATCGAGGAAGGCATCATCTCCGTAGCTGATGTCGCTGAGGCCTTTGATATCGTAGAGCGGAGGGTCTGTTTGATCCGGTGCAACCACATGAATGCCGGAAGCGGAATCTATTGCGGGCCGGTGTATGTTTTTGCCGGCGGAAGTGCCATCGGGGCCGTTGTGTATTTCAGGTTCCGTATATTTTTCCGAAGGGGTGAGGTACCGCCGCAGTTTAATGAACAGTTCTTCTTCACTATATGGTTTGATAATGTAGGTATCCATTCCGGCACTGAGGTAGTGGTCAATATCATGCCGGAAAGCATTGGCCGTCAGTGCGATGATCGGGACATCCTGTTTCAGTGTATTGCGGATCTGCAAGGTTGCTTCCAGGCCGTCCATTTCCGGCATTTGGATATCCATGAGGATCAGGTCATAGTCCTTATCTCCGGCCATTTTGATCGCTTCGAGACCGTTCACGGCTTCATCGACTTTCAGTCCCAGGAAATGCAGGGTCTGCAGTGCAATGAACCGGTTCATGTCGTTGTCTTCCACAATCAGGATATGATTGCCGGCAAAAGTGTTTTTTTCGAGGCTTGCTGCTGATTGCCTGAGCATGGTTTCATCACCTTTTGGGAGCTTCAGGTCGATGGTGATGGTTGTTCCGCGTCCCAGAGTGCTGTCTATGCGTATGTCGCCCTGCATGAGCAGGATCAGTTCGCGTACGATGGCCATTCCCAAACCGGTACCTTCGTACTTCCGGTTGACTGAAATCCGTTCTTGTGCAAATTTATTGAAGAGTTTTTTTTGGAAATCAGCACTCATGCCGATTCCGGTATCGGCAACCGTAATCCTGACCCGTTGGTGATCCGGCCTGTCCTGAACCAGTTCAACCATGAAATCGATGGAACCCTGGTCGGTAAACTTGATGGCGTTACCGAGGATGTTGATCAGCACCTGGCGCAGGCGCCCCTCATCGCCGATATGTGCGTTATGCAGCGAATCATCAATCCGGATCCGGAAGTCGATATTTTTTTCATTGGCCTGGCTGTGGAGGATGCTGAAAGCATTGGATGCAACTGCCGAGAGGCTGAAATCGGTCTCTTCCAGCACCAGTTCTCCGGATTCGATCTTGCCCATATCGAGAATATGGTTGAGAATGGCAAGCAGGTGCTTGGCGGCCGAGTCGGACTGTGCCACATAGAAGCGCTGGTTTGCTCCCAGGTTTTGTTTGCCGAGTTCGCGAATCATGCCGATAATCACGTTGAGCGGTGTGCGAATTTCATGGCTCATGTTGGCAAGGAAGAGCTCTTTGGCCCTGGCCGCTATTTCGGCGCTATTTCTGGCTTTTTCCAGTTCCGCTTCCAGTTCTTTTTGTTCGGTGATATCAAGGTGAATATCAATGCTCCCGGTGCGTTGTCCCCGGTCGTTGTAATTTGGCGCACCGCTGACGTACCACCAGCGCCGATTGCCGTTTTTGTCCAGAACCTGGATTTCAAAACTTTCGGTTTGGTCATTATTCGGCCCGTTCTTCCGTTCTGTAAAGAGTTTTCTTTTTTCATTTGTGCGGAGCAGCTCGTTTGTATTTTTCCCCTTCAATTCGTCCAGGCGATAGCCGGACATTTCGCAGAAGCTTTGGTTGGCAAACAGGATAGTGCCGCCATTATCCACTTCCAGCAGTCCCAGATTCATATTGGCGATGATATTGCGGTATTTCTCCTCCTGCAGCCTGAGTTGATTTTCCCATTTCTGGCGATTACGGATATTTATGAGCATCAGGCCGAAGAGATGCAGGAGCCGTTTTTCCTTATCCGTGTAGTGGTGGTAATCCGTGACCGAATCGAAGCCGACAAAGCCCACGAGGTCGTTTCTGTCTGTCATGGGGATGGCTATCAGGCTTTTAATTCCCTGGGGTTCCAGGATGGATCTCAGGCCACCCTCACCGTCATCTTCCAGGGCAAGTACATCCGGTACATAGAAGGGTTCCCCCTGTTTGTGGGCTTCTACCCATTGGGGGATGAAATCAACGGGGATTTTCTGGAGGTTGTCAATTTCGGGTTTAATTCCTTCATGGCACCATTCATAGGTGTTCGAAGAGGTGTTTTCGTCAAAATCATAATCAAAAATGTAGGCCCGGTCGGCTTTTACGAAGCGACCCATCTTTTCGAGCGACCGGTTGATGGTGTTTTCCACATCGGTGATATCCAGGTCAATGTAAGCTGATGCGATATCAATGAGTATCTCCTGCAGTTTCAGCTCCTGATCCAGCTTTTCCAGTGCCTCGTACCGGGGGGTTCTGTCCATGATGATGCCATCGATCCGGACCGGTACATTCTGTTCGTCATAGAGCACTTTAGCTTTGTTCCGCACGTGCTTGATTTTTCCCGAAGGTGTTACGATACGGTATTTTGCATTGAAATAACCTTCATTTTGGAGCTGGTCATATATTCCGGGAATGATCCATTTGTCCTCCTCATGGATGATTTTTTCCCACCAGGTATTATCATCGATCCATTTTTCAGCAGGTATGCCGGAGAGAGCATTGACCGAGGGCGTTATGAACAAGACTTTGTAATCGGGCAGCCGGACTGACCAGACCACGTCTGTCATTTCATTGAAAATACTCTCCAGTTTCTGGCGGGTTTCCCTCATTTCCTCTTCTTGTCCGGCATGTTCCAGATTTTTCCCCAGCTGATGGATGATTTTCCTCAGTTCGTATTTCAAGGATGTGGGGAGAGGTTTTTTTTTCCCCAGAAGGAGGGACCCGAATTGTGCCAGCGGATAGGAATAGTAGAAGCTGCCGTTCTCTTCCAGTTCCACGATGCCGGAATCCGGCAGAAGTTCCTTGGGGGTCCTGAGTTGGGTATCGGTGAGCGATCCCCCGGCTGATTCCGGCCCGGTCCCGGTGACCGGCTGGTTATCCGGATGAGAGCCCGTGAGTTTGCCGCAAATGTTGATCCAGCTCTCGTTTTGTTCCAGTGCTTTGGGCTGGATTGCGATGATGCGGTCATTTTGTCGGACGGCAACGGCAAAGCAATTCAGTTTTCTCAGGTACAGTGGCAGGATACTGGCAAGAACATTTCTGGTATCGCCCTCGACATTCTGGTTCAGGGCGATTTCAAGCAGCAGCTGCGTATTCAGTTTTTCCTTATCCATTTGGCAACAACAATTGTTTTGTTGAACAGTTCCAGTATGGCGTCACCGGGATTTGCGATTTCCCCGATACTCAGTACGCCATTGATTGGTTTTTGGGAGTTGAGCAATGCCAGTTCACGGATGAACTCATCCTGCATGTAGAGCACCCTGGAGATACAGTCCACGCAAAA
>SLHZ01000027.1 GCA_007135895.1 Balneolales bacterium
AACCGGATCTATTCGGGATAGAGGTCCGACAGCACCATGGTTTCATCACGGCCCGGACCGGTGGAGACGATTTTGACCGCTACTCCCAAGTGGCTGGAAATGAACTCGAGGAATCGGCGGGTTGGTCCTGGCAGCTCCTCGTAACTGCGGATGTCCCGCGTTTCGGTTTTCCATCCGGGGAAGCTCTCGTACACGGGCTCCGCCTGCTCAAGCCGGTTCAGGCTGACCGGGAATACGTTGGTGCTTTTTCCGTTGATGCGGTAGGATGTGCAGGCTTTAACCGTCTCAAAGGAATCGAGTACATCCAGCTTGGTGATCACCAGTTCGTTGATCCCGTTGATTTTCACGGCATAATCTAGTGCGACGAGATCGATCCAGCCGCAGCGGCGGGGCCGGCCCGTGGTGGAGCCGAATTCGTGTCCGGCATTGCGAAGTTGTTCTCCCTGCTCATTGTCGAGCTCCGTGGGGAATGGACCGTTGCCCACACGCGTGCAATAGGCCTTGCTGATGCCCATGATGTGCTGAAGGGCCGTGGGCGGAATCCCCGATCCGGTGCAGGCGCCGCCGGCGGTGGGTGATGAGGAGGTCACGAAAGGATAGGTGCCGTGGTCGATATCCAGAAGAGCGCCCTGAGCGCCTTCGAGGACGATTTTTTTGCGATCGGCCAGCGCCTTGTGAAGCAGCGATGTGGTCTGGCAGATAAAGGGGCGCAATGATTCGGCCGCCCGGGTCATTTCCTCCATCATGCCGGTAAGGTCCAGCGGTTCGGCATGGTAGGCTGCCAGGCGGGTATTGATCTCCGTCAGATTGATTTCCATTTTCTTGCGGAGGACCTTTTCATCGAGCAGATCTCCCATGCGTATTCCGACACGTGCTACTTTGTGAACGTAGGCCGGACCAATGCCTCTCCCCGTGGTTCCGATCTTCTGCTGGCCAAGAGCATGCTCGCCCACCTGGTCCAGTTGCTTGTGGTAAGGCAGGATCACATGTGCGGTTTCACTGATGAAGAGCCGGTTTTCGAGTTCGGCCCCGGTTTGGCGCACCCGGTCCATCTCTTCAAGCAGGGTGACAGGATCCACCACCACCCCGTTGCCGATGACACAGTGAGTGCCCGGATGGAAGATGCCGGATGGAATAAGGTGAAGAACGTGGGTTTCCCCCTCGAAGTGCAGGGTGTGCCCGGCATTGGCGCCTCCCTGGTACCGAACCACATAGTCGGCTTTGTGACTCAGTATGTCGACAATTTTGCCCTTGCCTTCATCGCCCCACTGGGCACCGATAACAACACGAACAGACATGTATTATTCAATGGCTGTCAAACAAAAAAAGAGGTGCCGAAGCACCCCTTTTCCTGTCTGGCATTTGGTTGACAGATGAGATTACGGTTTACTCTTTCCGGGCGAAGGAGTCGACAGCCTCTTCCAGTGAGCGGAAGTGCTGAAAAACGGTAATCAGCTTCGTGATCATAAGCAGACTCTCAATCTTGTCTGTGGCATTGGCAATACGCAGATCACCACCGGCATTACGCATGGTGGTGAGGGCTCCGATAAGCATGCCGAGTCCCGAAGAATTCATGAATTTGACTCTGCTTAGGTCTACCACGGCATTCTTTTTGCCCTGATCAATGAGTTCGTGAAGTTTTTCGTTCAGGGTCAGGGCATCAGGTCCGCCCATCACATTGCCTTTGAATTCAAAGACAACGCAGTTGTAACGCTCAGATACATTGAAGCTCATACGTTCCGGATTATAAGGTTAATCTGATTGCAGGGTGATCAGGTCGCTGAGCGGATCAGGCAATATTCTTTTTCGTTTTTTGCTGAAGATCCACCAGCAGCGCACTGGCTACGAAAATGGAACTGTAGGTTCCAAGGATAACACCGATGATCAGTGCAAATGATAACCCTTTCAACACATCACCCCCGAAAATAAAGAGTATCGTGACGACAAACAAGGTGGTTAGTGAGGTTATTACCGTCCGGCTGAGTGTATTGTTTATGCTCCGGTTGACCATCTTGTCGAAACTTTCGGTTTTGAAGATCAGCGAGTTCTCCCGGATCCGGTCAAAAACCACCACGGTGTCATTGAGCGAGTAACCGACGATGGTCAGAAAAGCGGCAATGAGCACCTGGTTGATATCCAGACTGAAGGGAACCATTCCATGGAGTATGGTGAAGATGCCCAGGGTTATGGTGACATCATGGGCCAGAGCCGCCACTGCACCGGCGGAATAGGACCATTTCTTGAACCGGATCAGGATGTACAGGAAGATGACAATGAGGGCGAAAATGATGGACATGATCGCGGCATTGCGCAGGTCATCGGCGAAACTCGGACCCACATTCTCACTTTGTATGATCCGCGACGGGTTGTCGGGAAAGATTGACGCGGCCGTTGCCAGAATAATACGCTGCACTTCGGTGGTGGACATCTCGGTGTCGAGCCGGATGAGCAGGTCGCGTCCTACTCCCAGACGCCGTATTTCCGGCATGGTGCCCAACGGCATGGTCAGCTCGGAGCGGAGCTCTTCCACGGTTGCGGGCTGTTCAAACTCCAGGACGATTTCAATGCCGCCCCGGAAGTCGATTCCGTACTGGAGACCGCGACCGAAGATGGCAACCAGTGAAATGATAATCAGCATGCCGGATACCAGATAGCCGGTTCTGCGGTGCTGGATGATGTTGTAGTTGGCTGTTTCAAAAATTCTCATGGCTGAAAAATGTGTTTGTAAAACCGTTAAAATGTGTCAGTAAAGCATGTGTCA
The DNA here is from genome assembly GCA_007135895.1 of Balneolales bacterium. GTDB lineage: Bacteria > Bacteroidota > Rhodothermia > Balneolales > Natronogracilivirgulaceae > SLHZ01. The sequence continues at coordinate 2,762 of SLHZ01000027.1, forward strand.
GTAAAGCCGTTTTTGGAATAAGAGGTTTACCGGCCAAAAGCTTAAGGGGCTCTTGTGATTTTAAAGAAGGGTCTTGGAAACCCCTCATAAAACCGGTTATCAACCATAGCTGATGGTCCATTTTTTCTCTTTGGTCATCCAGTCGACGATCACACGGGTGATGATGATGGCGCTGAAGAGCGAAGCAGCGATACCGGCCATAAGCGTTACGGCAAATCCTTTGATGGGGCCCACACCGAAGCTGAAAAGAATCACGGCGGTGAGGAAGGTGGTGATATTCGCATCAAGGATGGAGCTCATGGAGTTGGCATACCCGCTGTCGATGGCGGCGATCAGGCTCTTCCCAGCCCTCAGCTCTTCACGGATACGGTCGAAGATCAGCACGTTCGCGTCCACGGCCATACCAATGGTCAGCACGATACCGGCAATACCGGGCAGGGTAAGCGTGGCTTTGAAGGCCGCCAGGATGCCCATGATGAAGATGATATTGAGCAGCAGTGCGATATCGGCAACAGCACCGCCGGCACGGTAGTAGATCATCATGAAGATCACTACCATCAGCAACCCGATAGCGGCGGAGTTGAAACCGGCCCGGATGGATGCCTCCCCGAGGCTTGGTCCCACGGTCCGCTCCTGGACAATATCAAGCGGGGCGGGCAGGGCGCCGGACATCAGGATGTTGACAAGGTCCTCCGCCTCGGCCGTGCTGGCCAGACCGGTAATGGAAGAGCGTCCGCCCGTAATCTGGGTCTGAACCACCGGATAGGAATAGATCACACCGTCGAGGGCAATGGCGATCGGCCGGCCGATATTGGCCCCGGTCACACGGGCCCAGACGCGGGCACCCTGGCGATTCATGGTCATCGAGACTTCCGGACGGTTGGTGATCTGGTCGAAGGAAGGACGGGCTTCGGTGACTACGTCGCCGGTGAGTTCGACCTGGCGGCGGACACCGATGAGTGAGTAGTAGTTGCGTCCTTCCGAAGCGAACTGCGGGTTGGCTGTCCACATGAGCATGATGTCACGGGGCATCAGTCGCTGGACTTCCGGTGTGGAAAGCAGGCGGTTGACTTCCGCTGTATCGGCGCCGGCCGCGGAGCCGAAGGTGACACCCTGTCCCTGTGGAATGAGCACGCGAAGCAGGTCGTTTTCTGCTTCATCGAGTTGCTCCCACTCGTCCTGAAGTTGATCCGGATCCCGTTCATCATCGGGCTGGTAGTGGGCAATAATGCGCTCCAGCGAGTGCCGCAGGTCGTCGGGTTCGGCCGTCAGGCGGAACTCCAGCCGCGCTGTACCGCGCAGCAGGTCCCGGACCCGCTCCTCTTCGGTGATACCGGGCAGTTCCACTACGAGACGGTTGTTGCCCTGTCGCACAATCGAGGGTTCGGTCACACCAAAACGGTCGACCCGGTTCCTGACGATTTCGATGGCGCGCATCACGGCCGAGTCGCGCTGGCCCTGAAGCCACTGCTGAATATCGGCATTGGTGGACCGGCGGGTGATGTTGTCGGCATCAGAGCGGAAGTAGCGGCTCAGCCGGGCTTCGGCATCTCTTTCTTCAAAGGCCTCGACGAATTCCATGATGATATCGCTGTTGTTCTGCTGTGCCCGCTGCCGGGCGGTTGACAGTATGGAGTTGAACTCCTCATCGGCATATTCACCGGCGAGCTCCAGGATGAGCTGATGAGTCGCCAGCTCCAGCGTAACGTGCATGCCGCCCTGAAGGTCCAGACCGAGGGTGATCACTTTTTCGCGCAGATTCTGGATGCGTACTTCGTTTTCCTGAAGATAGACGGTGCGTTCTTCCTCAGGCATGTTGTCCACTTTCCGCATTTCCAGCCAGAACTGGAAGGAAGGGATCAGGTAATAGATCGTCAGAGCAAGAAATCCGACGATAAATGCCAGTTTTGTTCCGTTGCCTTTCATATTAATGTATTTTATTACGATTCAGGTTGATAAAGATGATTTTATGCTAATAAGGATGCGTTGAATTCCGGGTGGTGGTTGATAAAGATGATTTTTTGCTAAGTAGTGTGTTCAATTTCGGATGGCGGTGCATCTGTCAGGCCGGCCGATTCGTTTTTTTGTTGAATGTCAGGGGGCATAAGCGCCATTTGCTGCCTTGTGTCAACTGCTGACCGACTCGTCATTTTGGGATGAATGCCGTTTCATCCGGAAGGTTCCCTTCATCGCCATGTAAGACAGGCAAAAAACCGGGCTGTTGCTCACAGCCCGGTTCCGGGCTGGTATCAACTGATGGTCGTCTTGTCATGCATGGGATGAATGACGGATGATGCGGCCCCGGGCAGCGTCGTCATTACGACGAGGGTCTGTCATCCCGTTAAGCGCCAGGTTTTCCGTCTCAGGAGCCTCGCATGAGGCAGCGGTGATGGCCCCGCCGAAACCTCCTTTATGCTATGGGGCTCCAATCGCAATACCGCTGGAAAGGGGACGCAGCAGGGAGCGAACGAACTCCACGGCTTCCCTGGTCCTGCTCCAGGCATCAATGACCAGACGGACTGTGGATGTGAACTGGCCCCATGTGGTGCTGTCTTCTTTGTCTGTCGCCTGGGGGACCTGGTTTTGCCGCTCGGCCGTCATCAGGGCCGAAGTGCTGCTGTTTTGCTGATACAGAGTCCACTTGATGAGAAGGGTATGGTAGATGTCGTCATCGGAGGTATTGCTGGTATCAACAGGGATGTTGAAATCATCGCGATGCTCATTTATGATGCCGGATGCTTTGCGCAACAGGTCCGGAATATTACTTCTTTCGGTTCGAAGAGCATCGATTTTTTCCGTCACTTCACTGTTGCTGGTGTTGCTGCGTAATCCGCTCAGCCAGCTGGAGACGGATTCCGCTGAGCCATGCCGTCCGCCGGTGGGCAAGGCGAGATGTATCATCCCTGCCACAAAGAGAATCAGGATAGTAACATGCAGGATATGTGATCGAAATAGCGACATCAAAGAAATATACGAAAGATCATGCGCTCGGGCAATGCTGACGGTATCGTTCCATTTCACGTCGGAGGAATTGTCCGGTGTGAAGATCCTTTTGACGGGCGAGCTCTTCGGGAGTGCCTCTGAACTGAATCCGGCCGCCTTCGTCCCCGCCTTCCGGCCCGAGATCGATGACGTGGTCGGCGGCAAGGACAAGATCCAGGTTGTGTTCGATGACCACCACGGTGTTGCCCTTGTCAACCAGCTTTTGTATGACATCGACGAGCATGCTCACATCCTGAAAATGCAGTCCGGTGGTGGGTTCGTCCATGATGTACATGGTGTCACCGGTTCCGATCTTCGATAGCTCGCGGGCCAGTTTGATCCGCTGGGCTTCCCCGCCGGACAGGGTGGTGCTGGACTGACCGAGTGTCAGATAACCCAGACCCACAGAGGTCATGGTCCGCAGGATACGCTTGACACGCGGTACGGCATCAAAGAACCCGAGGGCCTCTTCAATGGGCATTTCCAGTACATCAGCAATGGTTTTTCCCTTGTAGCGGATATCCAGGGTTTCCCGGTTGTATCGCTTTCCATTGCAGCTTTCGCAGGTCACGTACACATCGGGCAGGAAATTCATCTCGATCTTCTTCACCCCGTCTCCCTTGCACGCTTCACAGCGTCCGCCCGAAACATTAAAGGAAAAGCGGCCTTGTCCGTACCCCCGAATTTTGGCTTCCGGCAGCTCGGCAAACAGGGAGCGGATCACATCAAAAACCTTGGTGTAGGTCCCCGGGTTGGAGCGGGGCGTCCGGCCAATGGGGCTCTGGTCGATGGATATGACTTTATTCAGATGCTCCAGGCCATGGACTTCATCATAGGGTAAAGGCACTGCCTGTGAGTGATAAAAGTGGCTTTGAAGCAGGGGAGTGACGGTTTGGTTGATCAGCGAACTTTTTCCGCTTCCGCTTACTCCTGTGACGCAGATGAAAGTGCCCAGAGGCAGCCTGAGTTCGACCGACTTCAGGTTGTGTCCCCGCGCGCCGCTGACCACCAACTCCCTGCCATTACCGGAACGTCGTTCGCCGGGAAGCGCAATGGTGCGCTCGTAACGCAGAAACCGTGCAGTCAGCGACTCAGGGTCCAGCCCGGAAGGGGAACCCTGGCTGACAATGTGCCCGCCGAAACGGCCCGCTCCCGGACCCAGATCGATCACATGGTCTGCGTGTTCTATGGTTTCACGGTCATGCTCCACCACGATCACACTGTTGCCAAGATCCCTCAGCTGTTTCAGGGAGTTGATAAGGCGGATATTGTCCCGCTGATGCAGTCCGATGCTGGGTTCATCCAGGATGTAAAGCACGCCCACAAGCTGTGTTCCGATCTGCGTGGCCAGTCGTATCCTCTGCGCTTCCCCGCCGCTGATGGTTTGTGCTTCGCGGTCGAGCGTGAGGTAGGAAAGGCCGACATTGAGCAGGAAATCGAGACGATCGCGTATCTCCTTGAGGATGGGCATGGCAATAATACGCTGGCGGTCGTCAATTTCAAGCCGGTCGATGGCATGACGCAGGCCGCGGATGTCCATCTTCACCAGATCATGGATGGTGTGTCCGCCGATTTTGTAAGACAGTGCCTGTTTGTTGAGTCTGCCGCCCTGACAGCTCTCACAGGGTATACGGTTCATGAAAGCCCTGGCTTTGTCACGCTGGGCCGGCGATGAAGAGTGTTCGTACTGTTCGCGGATCAGGGCAACGAGGCCCGGAAAAGCGTGACGGTAGGCGATGTTCGTGTCGCGAAACTCGTAATGGACATTGAATTTTTCCTCGCCGCTGCCGGACATCATAATGTTGCGCAGCGACTCCGGCAGATCTTTCACGGGCCGGTCGAAGGAGGCTCCGAAGGACTTGAAGACCGATTCGAGCTGACGGAAGACAAAGATGCCGCGGGGTTTGCCCAGAAAGCGGATCGCCCCCTCACTGATACTCAAACCGGGATTGGGCAGCACCAGTCCGGGATCTACATCATAACGGTATCCCAGACCGTCACAGTGAGAACAGGCACCATAGGGTGAATTGAAGGAGAACAGGTTGGGTGCGGGTTCGTCATAAGAGAGACCGCTTTCAGGATCGAAGAGGTTCTGGGAGAACAAAATGTCCCGATAAGCCTTTTTTCCGGACTTTTCTTCAACAGCCAGGATCAGGTTGCCATCGGCCATCTCCAGTGCAGCGCTTACACTCTGGGTGATCCGGTTCCGGCTGTTTTCGGAGACCACAAAACGATCCACCACCACTTCAATGTCATGTGTCTTGTAGCGGTCGACCTGCATGCCCGGTTCGATTTCGTGAAAGGTACCGTCAACACGAACCCGTATGAATCCCTGTTTGAGTGTCTGCTCAAAGAGCTCACGGTAGTGTCCCTTGCGTCTCCGGACTACCGGTGCCAGACAGTAGGCCCGGGTGCCTTCAGGCAGCTGGAGTATGGTATTGATGACCTCTTCAGAAGTCTGCTTTTTCATCCTGTTGCCGCTTATCCAGGAGTAGGGGGTTGCCGCCCTTGCATACAAAAGCCGGAGATAGTCGTAAATCTCCGTCACGGTGCCTACGGTAGACCGTGGGTTCCGGCTGGTTGTCTTCTGGTCGATGGCAATGACCGGTGACAGCCCGTCGATGAAGTCGGTCTCAGGCCGCTCCATCATGCCCATAAACTGCCGGGCGTATGCGGAAAGGGACTCCATGAAACGGCGTTGTCCTTCGGCGTATATGGTGTCAAAGGCAAGGGAGGTCTTCCCGGACCCGGAGATGCCGGTAACTACCACGAAGCGGTCTCTGGGAATATCGATATCGATGTTCCTGAGATTGTGCTCCCTGGCTCCGCGTACGACAATGTGCGTTCTGGACATGTTTTGCCGGATCGTATATTCTTGTGGGTGTTTCGGGTCGGTTTTTCCGTCCGTTTCTTGCAGTCGCTTGTTTTGGATCTGTTCTCTTCTGCCGGACTCCCGGCCGTCCTGAAAAGAAGCCGGGTTGTAATGTACCACCTGGCCGGCATTATTTAAACCCGCATAAAGGGTCAAATCATTCGTTTATTCGGATATTCGAATGATATCTGTATCTTGCTATCGAAAACAACACGAAATGTGACGGCCTGTGTGATGTGACGGCCGTAAATGAACCGAAACTGAGTGTAATATCTGGAAATCTGAAAATAGGAAAAGGGTTATGAGGAATCATGAAATAAAGCAAACATGGCCTGTGATGGCGCTGGCCTTCATGTTCACGATCGCACTGACGGCTGTCGCAGTTGCCGGCATCGGAAAAACTGCCGAGGAGCATGCCCCGGAAGAATCAACATGGGTCCATGGTGATGGCCCCTATGGCGGTTCGGTATGGTCGGTCCTGGTCACCCGTGACGGCCTCATCCTGGCCGGTACACTAAGCCATGGGGCCTACTTTTCAGCCGGAGAGGGATTGGGCTGGCTGCAAAGCAATCTTACCGGTGTTTCTGTGTATGGCTTTGCGCGGGGAGCTCGTGAAACGGTATTTGCAGCAACACAAAATGGCGTTTACCGCTCCGATGACAATGGCAGAAACTGGACACTCGCCTCAGAGGGTATGAAGGAGCGAAGAGTGCAGACGGTGCTGGTGCATGAAAGCGGACGCGTACTGGCTGCGACACTCGGTGGCGGTATTTATATTTCCGACGATCAGGGAGCCAGCTGGCAGGAGGCAAACGAGGGACTGCCGCTGAAGTTTGCCTATGCCCTGGGTGCACATCAGGATGGAAGCATCGTGGCCGGAGTCACGAACCGAATCTACCGGTCAACCGACGGTGGAAAAAGCTGGAACGAAACCCGGACGGATTTCCCTCATGTCCGCTCTCATGCAATCGTCGGCAATGAGGATGGCTGGCTTTTTGCCGCCACGGATGAAGGTGTCTACTATTCGGAGGATGCAGGAAATACCTGGAAGGAGTCGGGCAATCAGTTTGCCGGTTCCGTGGTTTATGACCTTGCCGTTACCAGCGACAACCGGATTTTTGCCGCCACCCGTGAGGGTATCTATGTTTCATCCGATGCCGGAGCCACATGGGAACCGGACGGTTTGGACAATCAGCCGGTCTACGCGGTCGATTATGGTTCGGGCCGGGTCGTCGCAGGGGCCAATCCGGGCGTCTTCTATCGTAAATAAATTACTCCATGATCATTCTGGGGATAGAATCCTCCTGTGACGAAACAGCGGCGGCCGTATACGACGGAGAACGGCTTCGCTCAAATGTCATCGCGTCCCAGTCCGATCATATCCGGTTTGGCGGCATTGTGCCCGAACTGGCATCGCGGGCGCATGAGCGGGTTATTGTCCCGACTGTCGCACGCGCCCTTGAAGAGGCCGGACTCCGCGATGAACTCCCCGATGCCATCGCCGTGACCGAAGGTCCGGGTCTCATGGGCTCCCTGCTGGTCGGACTCTGTTTTGCGAAAGGGCTGTCCATTCGATGGAAAAAGCCCGTGATCGGCGTGAACCACATCGATGCGCATATTTATGCCGCCTATATCGATGAAAAGCCAAAGCTGCCATTTGTGAGCCTGGTGGTCTCAGGAGGGCATACCCAGATATTCTACGTATCCGAACCGCTCCAACACATTCTCATGGGCCAGACGCGGGACGATGCCGCCGGAGAGGCTTTCGATAAAATCGGCAAGCTCCTGGGTCTGGATTATCCGGCCGGACCTGAAATCGACCGGCTGGCCGGGAACGGCGATCCCGGTTTTTTTGATTTTCCGCGGGCCATGCTCAAAAAAGGACTTGATTTCAGCTTTTCCGGCCTGAAAACAGCCGTTTTATACTACCTGCAGGATGTCCCCGAAAACAACCGGTCTGATTTTATCCGGGAAAACAGGGAGGATCTTTGCGCCAGTATATCGGCCGCCATCACTGATGTGCTGATCCACAAGCTGGAAAAGGCCGCAAAGAAAACCGGTGTCCGGAGTGTAATCATAGCCGGTGGGGTATCAGCCAACTCCATGCTGAGGGAAAAAGCACGGCAGATGGCCCGGAAAAACCGGCTCACCCTGCATATACCGCATCCGCGCTATTGCACCGACAATGCCGCCATGATAGCGGTAACCGGCTGGTTCAAGGCACAAAAGGGGCTTTTTGACTCGCTTCACCTCAAACCTTATGCCCGTCACCAGTGGACACGGTACGGGATGCCTCAACCGCAAGCCGATCCACCCTGTTGTTCCTCTCGTCATCGGAGTGACCCTTGACTTTCACCCAGTTCACCTGATGGGGAGACATGGCCTGCAGCAGTTCTTCCCACAGATCCCGGTTTTCAACCGGTTTTTTATCGGCTCTTCTCCATCCCCTGCGCAGCCAATTATCAATCCAGCCCCTGGTGAAGGTATTGATGATCAATGCGCTGTCGCTGTGCAGGTTGACCCGGCAGGGTTTTTTCAGTGCGCGGAGCGCTTCGATGACCGCCTTCAGCTCCATCCGGTTGTTGGTCGTATGAGGTGCCGCTCCGCTCAGGGTCTTTTCACGGCCATTCCATATCAACAGGGCGCCCCATCCACCCGGACCCGGATTGCCGCGGCAGGCGCCGTCGGTATAAATGGTGACCAGTGGTATCTTCGCATCGGTATTCATGGATTATCATTGACAGTTATACTCCCGGCAAGGGGCAGAAGTTTTTTCTTGTAATGGTCAACGGCATGGCTGATCTGCTGTTTCCAGGTCCGGCTGCTGTCCGGGTCGAATGCCGCCAGACCCCGGCTGACATTGACCAGTATGGGGCCCTTGTGCTCTTTCAGCAGCAGGGAGAGATCCCTGACAGATCCGCCCTGTGCACCGATACCGGGAATGAGCAGGGGAGCCTCCGGATACGCCATCAGAACGGGCCGCGCATAGTCGCTCTGCGTGGCACCCATGACCATGCCGACCGTTCCGGGATAACGCCGGGCCAGATGAGCGAAATTTTCCGCAAGGTATTCACTCAGGGATGACCTGCCCTCGAACGGGCGAAGCATCAGATCGGCCGCCCCGGGATTTGATGTAAGAGTGAGCGCATAAACGGCCCGGTGGTCATCCTGCAAAAACGGCACCAGTGTTTCCATGCCCATGAAAGGGGATAGCGTGATGGCATCACAGTTCAGCCGGTCGAAAAAAGCAGCCTTGTAGCGCCGGGCCGTATGTGGGACATCCCCCCGCTTGGCGTCGGCAATCACAATTTTGTCCCGCGGTATGGCATCAATCACATCACTGATAACCTGGAAGGCATCCTTGCCAAGAGCCTCAAAAAAGGCGGCATTGAGCTTGTACGCCGCCACCGATGCCTGTGTCTGCTCAATGATTTGATGACAAAAAGCGAATGCCTTGTCAGCCTCGGACCGGTTATTTTTCAGGATATCGGTTGGGAAAAGATCCGGATCAGGGTCCAGCCCGGCACACAATAAGGATTGAGCCTGGTGAATCGCGTTTTTCAGTTTCTCAATGTAGGTCATGGTGGTTTTTTACTTGTTGTCAGCAGGGTGCCAATGCCGGGGGGAAATGGCAAACCGCAGATACAAGGTAGGTGTTTTTCCGCGAAATGACTGCGAAATGTTCGCATAATCTTCGAGAAATCTTCGCAAAATATCCGTGAAAACTCCGTCAAAGGATCGTATTTTAGCGAAATTGCCTGCCACAAACAACGATAATAAATGGCCCGGAAAGAGTGGTTTGAAACCTGGTTTGACAGCCGGCTCTATGAAAAGCTTTATGCCGGCCGGGATGCTGCGGAGGCTTCCCGCTTTGTGAACTGGCTGAACCTGCATTATCCGCCGGAAAAATACCCCCGATGCCTGGATATGGGATGCGGAAGGGGGCGGCATGCCCTCCTTTTGGCCTCAACCGGATATCGTGTGACCGGTGTGGACCTCTCGCCGAAGGCCATTGAAAAAAAAAAAAAAAAATGTGAAGA
>SLHZ01000038.1 GCA_007135895.1 Balneolales bacterium
TCTTGCAGGAAACGTGGTGGGAATGATGCCACATCCGGAACGTGCCGCAGAAGAATCCCTGGGTTCCGATGACGGAAACTATTTGTTTCAATCTGTTTCCGCCTGCCTGGGAGCGTTAAAATAACAAGGAAGAAGTGAATGAAAATCCGGCAAGTTATAAATATATAACCTGTTTTTATTCATACAGGTAAATTGCCGAAAACGGATCAGAAACAAAAAAAACCGCCTCACCCGGGATGAACGACCAAAGTCGACAGAAACTTTATTGCACGGATCTGGTCAAACGTTATAAAAAACGGACCGTGGTGGACCATGTTTCTCTATCTGTCCATCAAAATGAAATTGTTGGGCTGTTGGGACCCAACGGGGCCGGGAAAACCACCAGTTTTTACATCTTTGTTGGACTGATCAAGCCGGAAAATGGCAAGATTTTTTTAAATGAAAGAGACTTGACCAAGCTTCCTATGTATCGTAGAGCCAGGGCTGGAATCGGTTACCTGTCTCAAGAAGCCAGTGTATTTCGAAATCTTACGGTCCGGGAGAACCTGGAATCCATTCTTGAGTTCTATAGTATGAGCAAAAGGGAGCGCAGGGAGCGCGCAGATGAGCTAATCGAAGAGTTCAACCTGAAAACCGTTGTGAACAGCAGGGGTTACAGTCTTTCCGGAGGGGAGCGCCGGCGGACGGAAATTGCCCGGGCGCTCGTTACGCGTCCCAATTTCATTTTGCTGGATGAGCCTTTTGCAGGTGTTGACCCGATCGCCGTTGAAGATATTCAGCAAATCATTTCCGGACTCAAGCAGAAAAACATCGGTATCCTGATTACAGATCACAATGTGCATGAGACCCTGGCCATAACCGACCGGGCATACCTGATGTTCGAGGGACGAATCCTTAAAGAAGGGTCCTCCGATTTCCTTGCAGAAGATGAAGAGGCGCGGAAACTCTATTTGGGTGAACAGTTTCGGCTGGACCGTTACAACTATGAGTCATGAATTTGCCAGTAAAGCATCTCCCGTTCTCATCCGGCCGAAGCGTCATTTACTAAACATAAGCCGCAATCTGATTCAAAAGCTCTTCGTTGCTTTTGGTTTTTTTAAGTACCTGAAGCAGACTTGCCATGGACTCTTTCGGTGACTTCTTGAGCAAATAACGGCGAACCATATTTCGCTCCTCCAGTGATTCGTCAATAAACTTGTCTTCGTTTCTTGTCCCGGAAGCGGCAATGTTTATCGCCGGAAAGATCCGCTCATTGGCTATTTCACGATCCAGCACCAACTCCATATTACCGGTTCCCTTGAACTCCTCAAATATGAGGTCATCCATCCGGGAGTTTGTCTCGATCAGACACGTGGCGACAATAGTAAGAGAGCCGCCGTTCTCAATTTTTCTGGCGGATCCGAAAATCTTTTTGGGAATATCCAAAGCACGTATATCAAGACCACCTGACATGGTTCTGCCGCCACCGGCCTGAGCAGCATTATAGGCACGACTGAGCCGGGTTATAGAGTCAATCAGAAGTACGGCATCGCGGCCCATTTCAGCCATTCTTTTTACGTGTCCCAGTGCCAGTTCTGACACACGGGTATGGCTTTTTGTAGATTTATCATTGGATGAGGCAAAAACCTTTCCGCGCGTGGTTCGAATAAAGTCGGTCACTTCTTCCGGACGCTCATCTACCAGCAACACGGCAAGTTCTATATCGGGATGATAATCGTCAATGGCACGTGCAATATTTTTCAACAAAACGGTCTTGCCTGTTCTGGGAGGTGCTACAATCAGTGCACGCTGCCCTTTTCCAATGGGAGCAATGAGATCAATAACCCGCAGCTCTATCTCTTCCGGATCTTTGGAAAGCCTGATATGCTGCACGGGCATGATCGGTGTCTGCAAGTCAAAGCGAACCGCTTTGGCCCAAACTTCATAGGGTTCACCATTCACCGTTTTTACACTGACCAGGCGACGGTTGCCCCTCTGGTCTTTTTCTGTCTCACCTTCCACGACAAGTCCCGGTTTGAGATTGAAAAACCGAACCATGTCCGGCAGGACGAACGGGTCCTGTGGTGTTGCTGAAAATTCATGATCCAGCCTGCGCATAAAACCATATCCTTTTTCGGTCAGCTCCATAACCCCCGTATAAAGACCGGCCAGCTTAACATGTTGATTGTCAAGAAATGCCGGGGCTCCGGCCTGTTTGGCCGACCCGAAGTTTCGCTTGTTTTTCGGCCGGATTTTCTTACTCTTTTTTTTATGTCTGTTGCGTGACCTTCTATCCTGAGAATGACTCATTTTGTATTCCTTGTGTGATCAGATATATCCTGCATTTCTCTCAATCAGATCGTTTATAACCGTCTGAAACCCCTTTGTTTCGAGACGCCATCCCATACTGTTTCATGGAACGTCGCGTTCAAAAAAAGGAATAAGTGCCCGGAAAATAACGTTAGATTCCGTTAGACAGAAATTGTATCAGCGGATGGTGGTATCTTCGTTGATCCAGGAGTAACACTCTCTGAGCGAACCATCAACACGAAGAGTTTCTCCCGTAGTCCAGCCCTGGTAAAATTTATCTTCGACAGATGGAGTTACCGGCTGATAGGTCCTGTACAAACGATTGACCGTCGAAGTTACTCCGGCATTCCTCTGCTTTGCCCGATCCAAATAGTCCAGAACCAGCCAATAAACGGCTCTGTCTGAACGGGTCATATCCGAGCCGGCACATCGGGAAATGGCCTCTCCGTAAATCTGTGCAATAAGAACAAAGGGTTCTCCCCAGGAGGGGTCTTCACGAGCCGCCCTTTGCGCAAATCTTCTGGCTTCCTGCAGGTTGCGCATGCTGAGTTGATTTTCGGCTATTCGCAATGATGACCGGGCCCTCTCAGTACCTTCCTGCTTGGAGTGCGCCTCGGCAAGATACCGGTTTGCTTTCGGATAATCCGCATCATTTAGCGCTTTATCGGCCAGCCGGGTAATATTCTCTACACTGGGATCCTTTTCATATAGCAGTTCTGCCGTCTGCAGGGATTTCTCTCTGTTGCCAATAGCCTGATAGAGCTCATATATCTCCAGGATTATCGATAGATTGTCCGGGTCGTTTTCAAGTTCTTCACTCAACAGCTCAATTCGCTCATGAGGATCGGTAATTAACTCATTTCGCGTTTCAGCAAAATAGTCCAGCAGGGCTTGATCCGCATAGGGCTCTGCCATACTCATAATCCTGAATACAGACTCCCTGTCATCCAAACGGACATAATTATGGATCAGCAACTGTACATAATAGCCCCTGCCCGACTCGGTCGCCCTTTGGGTATCCATAAAA
>SLHZ01000121.1 GCA_007135895.1 Balneolales bacterium
ACCTGGGGCAACATGATGACTATTGACGGAATGGTCATGCTCTCGGAAAAAGACGAATTTGTCTACCATGAGATGCTTGCGCACGTGGGAATGTTCTCGCATCCCGATCCGGAAAGGGTGCTGATAATCGGAGGGGGAGATGGCGGTACCGCCCGTGAAGTACTCAAACACCAGGGAGTACGACATGTGGACATGGTGGAAATTGACGAAACCGTAGTAAGGGCCGCGCGTCAGTTTCTTCCGGATGTGGGCGCTTTCGAAAATCCCATGCTGCATGTTCATTTCGAAGACGGAATACGCTTCGTACGCAAAATCACCCGCCCCTATGATGTCATCATCATCGATGGCTCGGATCCCGTGGGACCCGCAGAAGCCTTGTTCAGTGAACAGTTCTTCCGTGACTGTTACCGTGCCCTGACCCCTTCGGGCGTTCTGACGGCCCAGTCGGAAAGCCCCTGGGTGGAATCGTACCACCCGGCTATCCGGAGTATCTTTGACGCACTGGGAAAAATCTTCGCGTGCTCCCGCATGTATCTCTCATACATCCCGCTCTACCCGGCGGGAATGTGGTCCATGGCATTCGCCTCAAAAGGAGTAAATCCACTGGATCCGGAGGTTCTGGAAAGAGTGCAAAAAGGTACCAATTCCATGGGTGATTCGTTACGCTATTACAACCGCTCCATTCACCAGGGTTCGTTTGCACTACCCGGTTTTGTCCGCGATATCCTGAAAAAGTGACCGAACGAATCATGCGATTCGTCCTATCGGCATTATTCATAACAAGCCTGAAGGCGCTATTAGCTGTCTCAGCAGTGGCCTCCAATGATCTGCCGGACCGGCCGGAGAGGGTTTTGCTCATGAAGAACACCCTCCTCATGCAGGATCAACCGGACTGGAACTGGGCTTCCGACCAGAAGTTCAACGGCATCCTTCCGGACTCCTGGCACAGGAAGGTGCTGGAGTATTTCTCCGCGCAGGGATATTTTGATGCGGCTGTCGACAGTGTGGTTCTCTCAGAGAAAAAACCGTCCGAAATACTCATATATGTATCTCCCGGATCACAGTATGTCATCGGCCGGCTGAACCGGCATGTCAGGGATGGAGCAGCAGATGACAGGCCTCTGTTTTATGGAGAGGGCGATCCCTATGACCAGCAACGGCTGGAAGAAGCAATGCATCGCATGCTGTCCCATGCGGTATCACAAGGCTATCTCAAGGCCAGACTTGAGATAACCGGTTTTGATCCGGATCCGGTAAACGCCAGAGTCGACATTGACCTGGAAATGATACAAGGTTCTCTCTATCGTGTGAAAGGTATCGAAATCCACGGACTCAAAGGCCATGACGCGGATTATGTCCGGATTGCCAGCGGGATCCGTCCGGAGAACCGCATCACAAGGGAACTGCTGGATAAAGGACGCCGGAATCTTGTGAATACCGGCCTGTTCCTGAATGTGAGCGAGGGTGAACCAATACTGCGCGGAGATAACGCCTATGTTGTCTATGAGGTGGTGGAACAACAGGCCAACCATTTTGATTTGATGTTCGGATATGTGCCGGGTGGTTCCGGAAATCGTGATTTCGCCGGCAGAGGAGAACTGTCGGTCCGGCATATAGGGTGGCACGGAAGTGAACTGGATCTGTTGTTTGAACGCTATTCTGACGGTTTTTCGAGGCTTCATACCGGGTTTCAGCGACACTGGATACGAAGCCTTCCCCTCGGGATGGAACTGGAAGTCGGCTTTTTGCAGCAGGATACACTCTACCAGATCAGAGAATGGAGGCTGGAATCCCGGTTCGATCACTCTGCAGGTAGAAGGCTGGCCGTCTACATGAAACAGGAATTCACCTCATCACAATCCGGTCTGGAAACGGAGATGCTGGCGCTTAATGGAGTAACGCATGCCGCCGGATTTCGCTACCTGTTAGATCAGACGGATGACCCGTTCAATCCCATGACAGGCTGGGCTTTTGAGCTGGAAGTGGAAACGGGACTGCGTATTGTGACGGACAACAGGGCAGAAGAACTGGGGATAAGAAAAAGAATGAACCGCAACCGTGCCGGTTTTGCTTCACGCTTCTATGTTCGTCCATTTAACCGGCAGGTAGCCGCATGGCGTGTGCACGCTGAAACGGTCGAACTGCCCGTTTATACCGAAGCGGACTTATCAAGACTGGGCGGCGCAGGATCCGTCAGAGGATATCGGGAAGACCAGTTTCGCATTGCCCGGAGTGCCTGGTCGGACGTGGAATACCGATATTTACTGGATCCCTGGTCCCACGCTTTTGTGTTTGCTGCGGGAGGGCTCTGGCAGCGCCCGGATATGGGGGCCGCGGCCGGATCGGTCGGGTGGCTGCGATCAGCCGGGTTCGGGTTCCGGTATCTCACACCGGTGGGCCGATTGCAGTTTACCTATGCCGTATCCGACGAAGACCTGCTGTACAATGGCAAGGTGCACATTGCATTTTCTTCCCGATTCTGAAATTCATTAATCAGGAATCGAGCCAGCGATTACACAGGGGACCGTAGGTGTCGATCCGCCGGTCCCGAAAAAACGGCCAGGTGATTCTCTGGCGGTCTATTTGTCCGGTATCCATTACAGCACTGACTATACCCTCCGTTTCATCTGCCTGTGCGATAATCTCGCCAAAAGGATCACACAGGAATGAGTGTCCCCAGAAAGTGAGATCTCCCTCGGTGCCGGTCCGGTTGATCGAGGCGACAAAACAACTGTTGGCAATGGCATGGCTCTTCTGGACGGTCTGCCAGGCATGCCGGTAGCGACGGGCTGCAGAGCCGGCTTCATCGGGCAGCGCGGCTATGGCCGTTGGATAGACCAGAAGATCGGCTCCCATCATCGCCGTCAGACGGGCCGCCTCAGGATACCACTGATCCCAGCACACCAGTACGCCGATTCGTCCGTAACGGGTATGAAAAACGGAGTAACCGAGATCACCCGGGGTGAAATAAAACTTTTCATGAAAGCCTGGATCCTCCGGTATATGCATCTTCCGGTACTTGCCGAGATACCGGCCATCCGCATCAATGACAACCGCCGTATTGTGGTATATGCCCGGTGCCCGCTTTTCAAAAAGAGACGCCACCACGACAACCTCCAGTTCACCGGCCAGTTTTTCCAGCCGCCATGTAGAGGGGCCTGGTACCGCTTCGGCCCATTCAAAAAAACGCTCATCAACCTCCCGGCAGAAATAGGGCCAGGCAAAAAGTTCAGGCAGCAAAATGATACGGGCCCCGGCCCGAGCGGCGTCCCGAATGTACCCTTCGTACAGGGAAAA
>SLHZ01000114.1 GCA_007135895.1 Balneolales bacterium
TTTTCCAGATAGTCGCTGCCCCGCTTTCCATCGGAATTTATCATGCTCTCCAGCGCGCTGAACATACGGGATGCAGCTCCCGATGCCGGAACAAACTTTATGACACATCCCTTGTCCTGAGCCTGTTGAAAACGCTTCAGAAGATGAGGCGCATCGCTTTTTTGAAGTTGTAAAATACCGTCACCCAACGTGGCGGCCCGGTCAATGACAAGATCGGGAAAGCCCGTCTGGAAACGCTCAAGTTGTTGTTCAACGAGTTCGGGTGTCATTCCCCGTTCCCTGATGGCCGGTTTCAGTTCTTCGAGAACAGACATGTTCTGGGTCATAAGAAAAGCTGTATTTCTGTGTTTCTGGTGTCGCCTTTGAGAATCTTGTAGTTTTTTCCGATTCGGATATTCCCGGGATTTGATTCGGGTACTCCCGGGAAAAGGTTGTAAGGAAAGACACTAATACTTTTTTGGAATATGAGCGGTTATGTTCGTTCCCTTATCCGGACTGGAATCGATCCACATGCGGCCGCCATGCTTTTTTGTTTCGTAGTAGAGACGGGTCAGGCCGAAACCACCACCCTTGGTTTCGATATGGCGGACATTTTTGGCCCTGTATCCGAATTCCACGACACGTTCCAGTTCCCCCGATGGAATGCCCATGCCATCATCGGATACGTCAAGTATGATTTTTTCGTCGTCATCGGCCAGCAGAGCCCTGATGGTCCCGCCCGGTGTAGTGTATTTTCTGGAATTGGCGATGAGATCCCTGAAACAGTCGCTGAATACACCGGGCATGGTGATCATGGCACCCTCGGAGCTCTGGATTTCAATCTGGACGAAATAATCATTGCCCTTTTTTTCTTTCGCGTCAAATACAATGCCGAAGGAACCCTTGCTGTTGATGGCAAGAGATTCCAGGAAAGAAGTGATGCTTTGACGAAGATAGGCCACCGAATGCGGGTTCCAGTCTTCGCGCTCCCTCTGACGGGCCAGCAGCTCGCGTACCCTCGCATGCATTATACTGAACAGGGAACGCAAATTCCGGATGGACTCCCTGATTTCGTCCTGAACGTTTTCGGGATATTCCGCCCTGCCGAATTCCGCTGCGATTTCCTGCTCAATATAGGAGTGAAACTCATGCATCTGATGAGGAGTGATCATGGCCGGGCTGTCATCGCCGAGGCTCTTGTAGATGTTGTTGACTACCTGCAGGCAGCCTTCAAAAGCACTGTCACGGCCCGACAGCTCCCTGAGCCTCATCAACTCATCTCTCAATATGGAGGTGATATTGAGGAAGCTGTGCATGTGCAAAAGCAATCGCTGCTCTTCGGATAGCCTCAATTCATGTCTTATTTCTTTCTTCATATCTCATCAACTCCGCAAAGCCGGGTCCACCAGTCTATGTGAAAACTCCAATATATAAAAAGAATAAGTGCAATTACACTATAATCCTGTATGGTACTGTTGTCCGCAAATTATTTGATCAGGGTGACTCGCAAGACCTCCCGGTGAAGAAACTTTTCCTGCCGGTCACGGATATCAGCCTGAATGAGATAGATGCCGCTGGCCCGGTCTTCCAGCGTGAAGGAGGCATGATGATGCCCTGCCGGCTGTTTTCCGGAATCGTGCCGGAAAAGCAGGCGCCCGTCCAGCGTATAAACGGTAAAGGAGACCCGCGCGGTTTCGGGCAATTCATATGGAATCGTGACGCGGTGGTTGAACGGATTGGGGTAGGGAGTGCCAATCGCGAACCGCAGGGGTTTTTCGAGACAGCTTTGCTCATTCGCACGCGTAAGGGTGGAGGTGAATAGTGCCGTGAGATGGATGTCACGGTCAAGCGAAAGTTCCAGCGTTTCCGATGTGTAGTCCGGATTATCAAATGAATCCGCCTCCTCATACCATCCGCTGAAATAATATCCGTTTTGCGGGATCGCCTGAATGCGGACCGGCAAATCTTTGAAGTAAGTCCCGCTCCAGGGCCACGGGTCATCGGCTACACCCGGGGTAGAAGGGTGCAGGTCGGTCCGGTTGATACGGATATACCCGCCCTCCGGATCGCCGGCGACGTCCAGTGTCACCGTTACCGTGTCCGCGAGATCAAAATGTTCCATAAGCTGCTTCCTGATCACTCCCGGTCTGTTTTCAGCAAAATAGCGCATCACATTGATATGGCTTCGCCAGGCCGTAGTGCTTGGCGGATAGTTCCAACGGTCGATGTGGTCGGCTATGACCGGCTCCAGCAGCTTTTCATAATGACGGATATGCGGTTTGACATGGGCCGGTGAAAAAACGGTGTTCAGATAATCGGCGAAGCGGGTGATGAAATCGTGACGGAAAGAAGGATTCTCAAGAAGCACGCGCAGTTCCAGGGTCGACCATGCAGGATTGTTGCCGGCAGACCCGGTGGCATCGGTGGCAATGCGAAGCATGTTGTAGTAGGTGTCGTCGAAACTGTTTCTCTGGCCGAAGCTGTAATCGGTATCAATCAGCAGGTAGCGCCAGCGTCCGTCCCGTCCCGGAGAGGCCTCCGGATCATAGGCCGTCTGGTACCGGAAGTACTCCCGGTTGTTGGCCGGCCAGTCCCGGTTGTTGACATAGATGTTTGTGATATTGTAGTCGATGAAGTTGTCAGTATCCAGCATGGTTCTCACAGAATCATAGTGCACGGACTGATCCATGACATCGCGGTGATCTTGCAGGTATCGGTAATAGTCGCGAAAGTGGGTGTTCGAACCATCTATCACTCTCATGTAGCCGGTGAGATAGTCAATACGGTCAGATTCGATCTGATAGGTGCGCGACAGGTAATGGCGGTCGTATCGCTCCCGCAGATTCATGATACCCCAGTACTCGCCGTTGATGAAGACAATGACCGGACGGTAGGACTGGGTATCGAGATCAAGGTGGCTGACCAGACCCTGTATCATGGCATCGCGGAACAGGGTCGAATAGCGATGGAAGTCCTGACCGGAGTTGCGAAGAATGAGCCGGTTATAGGGTGGATGTGACCATTCGGAGAGGTACTCACCGGTAGAGGCGCATTTCGTATCGTCGTAAAGCGGATGGGCATCGGGATGACAGAAGAACGGGTAGTCGAACCGGTTGGTTCCGTATTCGCTGCGGGCATAGAGCCGAAGCGATTTCATGGGGAGGGCCCGTGACATCCCGCCATGGATGCGAATGCCGATATCCTGAGCCATGACCCGTCCGGATCCGGGTTCATAGAACTCGAAGGAGGCCGGTCGCTCCCACTCCTCGCCCCGGTAGAAGTAGTTGGCGAAAGGACTGCCCCAGGGCGGACGAAAA
>SLHZ01000152.1 GCA_007135895.1 Balneolales bacterium
CAGGGTGCTATCACAAAATGGGATCACAGGGTGCTATCACAAAATGGGATCGCAGTGTATCGGAAACATTGCCGGCTACGTCTTTCGCATGGACTTCCGCCGTGAAAGATCCCGGATTGGAGGAGGATTCCAGCCGGAATCCCTGGACATAGATACTGTCACCGGGCACATTTCCATAAGCCTGGTCCTCTTCGCTCATCGGGAGCGGACCGTAAATACTGACCGAATTGATATCAAAGAGTTCCAGAAGAACCTGGTCCAGGAAATCCGTGGAGATGGTATGACTGGCTTTTGCGGCAATATAAAAGGTTGTCGACATACCTGCCGGTGGCAGAAAAATGGTATCGGGGTGGTCAACAGATAGCACCAGAGGTTCTCCGGAAGGTGTTCCCCGAACCGGTATTACGGTTTCTGACCGGTTGCCGGCCCTTCTGTCAGGACTCACAGGTGTGACGTAAATGATCAAATTGCGCATATCGGTGGTCCGGAGCATGGTTTGCAAGGTTCCGATATAGGCCAAGCCGGAAGAAGAAACTCTGTCTGAAGTAAAACCGCCAGGTGAAAAACCGTCAGATGGGAAATCACCAGATGTTAAACCATCAGATGAGAAACCATCGGATGTAAAATCGCCAGATGTGAAATCATCGGATGTATAGGAGGGGTTCGGGGTGAAGGAACGACCGATTACATAGGAGCGAAGCGTGTCCGTATCGAGTATTCTGAAGTCCTGCAGGTCGACAAGGTGAGCGACGAGAATATGGCCGTCGGGAAGATCAGCTTCGGCACTGATACGAAATGTGACGACCGTGTCCCGGATTCCATCTTCCGGTTCAAAAATCACCGATGCGGGATCCACCTGAATTTCACGAATACCCGGTTCGCCTGCTGTAGCATCCAATGGTCCATCGCCGGTTTCACAGGACGAAATCAGCATACCGGCAAAAAGCGGTGTAAGAAAAAAGGGCCAAAGGGGAGTTCTCAAAACAGTGGTACGGATAGTGATGCAGGTGAAAACAGTGTTGCGGACAGATCATTCATGGAAGCGGAAACTTTCGAAAAACATTCAAAAATCATTACTGTATAATACGAAAAAACATCCGGAGAATTGCGGAGGAATTGGCTCTATCACCAGGCCGTTATTCATGAATACCTCCTGAATACGTTATACGTTGTTGCATCATGTCATTCCTATGCGTAAATTCATTCAAATGAAATTACTACAATCTCATAACGGTACCTGGTGGTGGCCTGTCTGCTGAAAGCGGATGGCTACCGGTATGAGTTGTATTCTGCCTTTTATAAACCCGCTTTCAGACCGTATCTGAAAGCGGGTTTTTTTTTACTTTTTCATTTGGCAAAGCGGCAATACACATATAAGCTATAAGCGATTATCCGGAAATAAGATGAATCAAACTCAGTTCCAGAGTCTGGCAGCACAGTATACGGCCATACCGGTCAGCCGGGTGATGATGGCCGATACGGTAACACCCGTATCACTGTTTTTGAGCATTCGCAAGGGGGCTGCTTTTCCTTTTCTATTGGAATCCGTTGAGGGAGGCGAGCAGATCGCCAGATATTCCTTTCTTGGCAGGAACCCCTATCAGCTGTTGAAGTATTACCGGAACAAGGTAACTCTGGTTCGTTATCACAATGAAAACAAAACGGCTGGAAGTAATCACGAAGTGGTATCCACCGAGAGTATGCCGGAAGATGACTGCTTTGATGTGCTCAGACGTCTTTGCCTTGTTCACCGCGAACCCCGCCTGCCCGACATGCCAAGGCTGACAGGTGGCGCCGTAGGTTTTTCTTCGTACGACACAGTCAGGCTGATGGAACACTTGCCCGATGCACCGCCCGGCGATCTTGATTTGCCGGATGCCATGTGGGCTTTTTATGATGAGGTTTTTGCTTTTGACCATGTAAAGCATCGTGTGATTCTCATCAAAACTGTTTTCACAGACCCGGGTAAAGACCATCATGAACAATATCACCAGGCGCAGCGGGCACTGGATACCATGGAAAATCTGTTTCACACGCCGGTTTCCGACAGCGGTTTTTTTCGCATGACCTCCAGTGATCTTCGGAGTAATCTGGACCGGGACTATTACTACCAGTGTGTTGAAAAAGCGCGGCATTACATCACCCGGGGTGATATTTTCCAGGTTGTTCTTTCGCAACGTTTTCAGAGCAGCTATACCGGTGACCGGTTCATGCTGTACCGTATGCTCCGGATGATAAATCCCTCTCCTTATCTGTTTTACCTTGATTATGAGTCGTTCGCCCTTATTGGATCATCTCCGGAGGTATTGGTTCAGGTTCAGGATGACATGGTGAGGGTTCTTCCCATAGCGGGAACGCGGCCCAGGGGAAAAACAATTGAAGAGGATCTCGCATATGAAAAAGACCTGATGTCTGACCCGAAAGAGCTTGCCGAACATATCATGCTGGTTGACCTTGGCCGTAACGACCTATCCAGGGTTTGTGATCCGGGTACCGTAAAAATGAACCGGGACCGGGTTACGGAGCGTTTTTCACATGTCATGCATATCGTTTCCGATATAAGTGGCAAGCTGGCCGGTAATATGACGGCCGTCGACGCCCTTACACACTGCTTTCCGGCCGGTACCGTCTCAGGAGCTCCGAAAGTGCGTGCCATGCAAATTATCGATGAGCTGGAGCCCGTTCGGAGAGGACCCTATTCGGGTGCGGTCGGATATTTTGATTTTACGGGAAACATGGACACATGCATCGCCATCCGGACTATGGTTGCAACCTCTGACAAGGTATATATCCAGGCGGGTGCCGGTATTGTGGCCGACAGCGTCCCGGAACGAGAATACGATGAAACGGTCAACAAAGCTCAGGCCCTGGTCGAAGCCCTGAATATGGCCCAGAAAACGTTCAAAGAAAAATGACTCCTGCCATAACAGATAAATAACAGTCATGACATCCAAACCCATTACCATATTGTCCGGCATACAGCCTTCCGGACGTCTGCATCTTGGAAATTATTTCGGTGCCATCCGTCAGCATCTTGACTTCCAGGAAAAAGGCGAACCTTATTATTTCATTGCCAATTATCACTCACTCACATCGCTACAGGACGGTGAACGTCTCAGGAGGTATACTTTTGATGTTGCACTCGACTACCTTGCCTTGGGGATGAATCCCGAAAAATGCACATTTTTTGCTCAAAGTGACGTTCCGCAAGTCCTGGAACTGGCATGGATTCTCGGAACACTAACACCGGTCAGCATGATGGAAAAAGGAGTCTCCTACAAAGATAAAGTGG
>SLHZ01000045.1 GCA_007135895.1 Balneolales bacterium
ATATGATTGAAGGCATCACGTTTGTCCTCGGGCACTTCAAGCTCAAGCCGAATACTTCGGGTCCGCTCACCAGACAGATAGTCCGGGTAGAAAAAAGCAATACTCTGGTTTTTGCCGTCATTGCGCTCTACATAGTCCATAATTCGATTCCACGCTACCGTCTGAGAAGGGTCATTGATATTTTTTACGATGCCGTGATCGGTTATAAAGCGCTTCGAGGTGAGCAAACTGGAGACAAACCAATTCAACCCAATCCAGTTGTAGCACATCATGGCTACCGAATAGTGATTCAGTTCCCTGTAAACAGTCAGCACTGTCAGAAACAGGGTGAATAGAAGGAAAACGGAAGAAAAAATGGGATAACCAAACAGTTTTCCGGACTTCCAGCTGATTCTTACATTGCGCAACCTCATCGCATTCGACATTGTGACGATCATGAGCATGGTCGTTCCCAATGTGAAAAAAGCCAATGTAACCAAATGAACCGTAGCGACAGGGATCATAGGCATACTGTTTTAGCGAAGGGTTGTTTCGGTTTTATATAGTCGTGAAATAATGCATTCTGCAACCAGAAAAGCAAGTGCCAGCCAAATAAAAAGAGTCCAGATTTCCCGGCCAAAACTGACCGACGCCACGGCAGTACGGATCTCCGCATCACTCAGGCCGCTGAAAGACAGTACTCCGGCAAGCGGAATCAGCTCTTCAAGGAACTGTTCGGTTTCTTTATTATCTAACGAACTGAAATCCGATTCCAATATATCCTGATTAACAGCGACCGTGTATTTATTTCCATTCAGTCCGAGATCCAGCCATCCCGGTTCCCATTCTCTTCCGGGATAGCGGACACGCACTCCCCTGGCATGGCTTGAAACCTCGGCACGATACTCCCGGCCATGCAGATTCATGACTGCCACGGCCCCGAAATCCGGTAAATAGCGGTCAAAGGGATTTCCAAGAACATGTTCCCGGACTCCGCCGTGCTCCCAGGCGACAACATGAAGCATCAACCGGTATATCAGGGGAGCATAAACAGGTTTGACGGCCAGATTCGACCATCCCGGACCCAGACCCATCATCCCGATAAGCACCATGCCGTCTCCGAAGGGATGTTCTACAAAAAGGGGATCGTCCAGGTTGGATCGCAATAAAGTGGAGCCGGAAGCACCTTCGGGGGGGCTGTACATCCAGTAATGATACAGGGCAGGCATATCAATGCGTACCGTTCCTTCTTCCCGGTCTTCAAATAGTTCATCCACCAGAATATGGCCGTCCGCAAGGGCCTGCAAAGAGGCTATCTCCTCAAAACGTCCGTAGGTCCCACGCATTCCTTCATAGACTCCCGCATTGATGCTCCTTAAAAAGCTGTTGTAGTGGGAGGGCTGTGCCAATTCTGACGGTAAAAGTATCATGGCCCGGCCCTGCTGGACATACTGGACCAGTTCGGCATGAACATAATCCGGGATCCGGCGGAGGCCGTCAAGCACAACAGCATCAAAAGCATCGAAATTGTGCTCACGAAGATTGCTCACATCGGCAGCTGTCACTCTCAGCCGGGTTCCTGTCTCCGCAGCCGCTATCAGAACCGGTTTCAGATAGGAACGGCGTGTCTGGTCTTCTCCCCGGTCAGTTATGAGCAGAATATCCCGGCTGTCAGGTATCTCAAGAGAAAAAAAACGCTCATGATCAAACCGGTAGGTACCTCCCTCAAGCAGTGCTTTTCCGCGAATGATACCGGGTCCGGAAGGTATAACCTCGAACAGATACTCTTTTTGCTCTCCTTCTTCCAAATCCACCTCATACTGACCGATCCGGTCCCCATCTATTTCCAGACTCAGAAAAGAGTTGTATACCGGTTCGTCGCCAAAGTTACGGACACCAACCGTTATACCTGCCGGAAGTCCGGCTCCCGCAATCTGGCCTGTTGGTGAGACCGAAACCACACCCACATTCTGGAAGGAGCCGCTGCCCGTGCGTATCACCGTAACAGGGATCTCCCTGTCCGGCTCCAGCGAAGCCGGTGATTGCCGGTCCAGCCGTTGCAGCTGCGTCTTTCTGGCATCTGTAATCCAGTACAAACGGGAAGTCCGGCCCGGCTCATCGGCCAGACGCTCCCGCATGAAACGCATCCTTTCAGCCGGAAAAGCGCCACGATTAAGCGGCTCCATCTGATCCAGATGATGAAGTGCCTCCGACTGGCGCATCAGACGGGCGGACTCCAGTTCCCCGTGAGTGGGTACAACAAGAAACCGGGAATCATCGGGTGACTGCAAAATAATCTCCCGGGCAATACTCCGGGACTGATCCATGTAGGGTCCCGAAGCATCTACCTGCATCATGCTTGGACCGTTATCCATCAATATGGCTATCTGTTGGGATCCTTTTTCATGGCCAAGCCAGCCGGATAAAAGAGGAGGCAGAAACGGCCGGGCCAAAGCTGTGGCAAGCAGCATCACTGCCAATATCCGCATTGCCAGAAGAAGATACCTTTTCAAATTCAACCTCCGTATGGTACTCTTCTGCAACTCCCGGAAAAAAGCAAGAGTGGAAAAAGCTACCGTCCGGGGCTTACGAAAGTGAATCAAATGAATGATTACCGGTATCAGTATGGCCGATAGCGCAACAAAAAATATTGGACTCAAAAAACTCATTTAAAAAAGATATTTTTAGAGATATCCGAAAACTCTGAACAAGAACGCCTTTTTCCGACAGGTATTTTCTTAAAAGCCCATGATAGCAAGATTCATCCATATATCTCTTGTTTTTTTTCTTCTTCACACTCTTGCCGGCTGCGGAAACCGCGTCGCTGAAAAACCCTGGTGGCGGGCGATTCCCGAAGACAGCCCGCTCGTTATCCTTCATCATGACCAGGATTTTCATCAAGTTCTAAGCGATCGGAAAACCTCATTGCTGCAGGAACTGGGGAGTTTTCAGACAAGTCCTCTTGAAGATCTGACCGGGCGTGCGTCACAACATCTTTCAATCCATGCCATTGCCCTTTATCCCACCGGATCGCATGAACTGCAGCCGCTGTTCTTTCTTGAGGATAACGGCAGCGGCCTTCCTTCGCTGGTTGAGCCCTTTCAAAAGGAATTTGCCGTCAACAGCTATCGTTTCCAGCGACAAAAGATCCATATCGTTTACCTGCAAAACCACACTTTTTATGCCTCCCAGCTTCATAACCTCATTGTATTAAGTAAAAACAGCAAGGCTGTGGAAGAAGCAATTCTCACCTATCGTGACATGCGGCCTGGTCCGGACCTTAACAGCGATCTGTTCCGAAGACGTGGACACTATCTGGTCAACACTCCGAAAATGGAAAACTGGGTGCGGCAAATCGGAGCGCCCCGCTACCTTCCGGGGATCACGGATCAGCTTGCGGGAACCGGGCCGTTTATCGCCAGGGCGATGAGCTATAGTTACGCCGATCCGCTTTATGATATCACTCTGACTGGATCCATCCCTGTTGATCCGGATGCCTCTTCGGAACTAGTAAACCTTTTGTCAGCAGAACCGTCTCAAATGGATCTGGACCGCTACGTTTCTGCCGACGCTGCTTTTTTTACTCTATATCAGCATAACCCGCCGGACTCACCGGATTTTTTTACGGAATCAAAGGGTTCAGATTCTGCTTCATCCGCAGCCAGCCGGCTGGATTCCCTCCTGCTGAATGATACGGATCGATATCGTGAGTTGGCCGGATCTGTTGCACCTTTTGCGGCTTTTGTTGCTTTTGAAGCCAGTGGATTCCTCTCTGTGGGGGAGCATCTTTTCCTACGCAGACTGGAAGAAACAACACTCTTCAACCGGCTGATCAGAGAACTTGAACAGGAAGGATATCTGGAGCAAAACAATGATGTATACTATGCAAACAGCCTCATCCTGGGTCAACTGCTTGGCAGTCCTTTGAACCGGGTATCTGATTTTTATTTCATGCGCTCCGGCAATGCGGTAGTACTCACATCACGGCCCGGTCTGGCACGCCGAATTGATCAGGACCGGCGTCGAAGAGCCGTCTACTATTATGACGACGACTACATTAGCGCCCGGAACCGGCATCCTGAAGCTCTCAGCAGTTGGTTTTACTGGAAAAGCGACCCTCTGACCAATTATCTTGAACCTTTTCTCAGCCCCGTGAACCACGCCCGCTTTCTGGCTACCCTCCTGGATCTGGGAACCATGAGTCTGGTCCGAAACAGGAATGAACTCAGCTTTCAACTCGATACCTACTTCAGCCAGGACCGGACAGACCCTGTCCGCGAATTATGGGTTCATGATCTGTCGGGTGGACGGCTGACCGGACAGCCCGTCCTTGCCAACATTCGCGGCGGCTCCAGGGATGAGCTGATTCTGGCCACAGACAACGGTCTTGTAACCGGTGTTGCAACCGACGGCACCGGTTTCATGGAAGCGCAAACCGGCAATGACAAGCCAATAGGCTCGCCCATTGTGTACGACTGGTACGGAAACAATCAAATGGCTTTGCTTATCGCAGCCGGCAACCGGATATACGCATGGAACGCCCGGGGCATACCTCTGCCCGGTTTTCCTGTAAACATGCCGGAACAGATCACCGCGCCCCTCTCGGTTGCCGATGTTTCGAGAAATGGCCGGCCGGAGATGATCGTCGTTACGGCTGACCGGAGAATTCATGTTTTAGACCAGCGCGGACAGAATATCAGCGGTTGGCCACAGGATCTCAACGTCAGCGTGAAACACCAGCCCGTATTCAGGGATTTTGACGGGAAACAAGCCATATGGCTGGCAGCAGGCAACGGCCTGTTCGCCTTTTACCCCAATGGCGACCGTGTGGAGCAGTATCCGTTATTTGGCGAATCGGACCTCGGACCTTTAAGCTTTCATGGAAAGCATATTCTGGCCGGTGCCTCTGACGGCCATCTTTATGCCTTCGGAAGAGAGCCGTTTTTTGCCGATACACTCGTTGTCGGCATCACCGAATCCTCCATAGCGGAAACAGAGGAAACGGCAGAGGAGTCCTCCATGCACATCCGCAGAGTCTACGTTGCCAGTTCACCCCTCATTAATGCGCCCATAACACAGATACTCACCATCTCGCGTGGTGAACGGCAGATCAGGGAGCGCATGATCGGGATCCAGAGCCAAAATGGCAACCTCTTCCTGCTCAATGAAGCCGGCCAGCTCAGAATGACACGCAACATGGGTGAAACGGCTGCCGACTACGGGAATATGATGATTACCGATCTGAACGGGAACGGGAAACCTGACCTTGTCGGCATCTCTTCGAGTGGCCGTCTCTACGCCTGGCAGATCGAGTCCGGTGAACCTGTCCCGCATATCCCCACATCATCCATGCGCTATCCGGTCATTGCCGACATCCTTGGCAACGGCGAACGGGAACTGGTGGGTCAAACGCGGGACGGACTTCGGTGCTGGTCTTTCCGCCGGCCCTGAAATCCACTTCGGTCACTGCTACCGGAAACCACCTCGGTTACTGTCAATAGATTCACCTTCGGTTACTGTCACCGGAAATCACTTCGGTTACTTTCACCGGAAATCACCGACCAAGATAAATAACTGACAGAGTTACGGGGAAGACGCTCTTGGCAACATCATTTTAAGCATAATGACTGTTCGATAACTGACTGTGCGATAACATGCGGGCATCTTCATGGAAAAAGATCTTTCAAAGCGCTGTCAAGATTATCGTGTTCAAAGACGAATCCGGCCTCCTGCAAACCTTTTGGTATCATCCGTAGGCTGCCGGTAAGCATGGCGGATGCTTCTCCCAACACCCCTTTAAGTGCCCATTCCGGTACCCTGAAAATCGATGGTCTGCCAAGAGCACGTCCCAGTGCTCCGGAAAACTCATCCATGGTCACCGGATTGGGTGCTGAAATGTTGAACGGTCCTTCGAGTTGCTCATTATCCATCAGATAGAGCAGACCATGGCACAAATCACGAATATGTATCCAGGGGAAGTACTGCGATCCGTGACCGATAGAGCCACCCAGGTAACTGCGAAAAACAGGCAGCATCGCCGACAACGCCCCGCCTTCTGCTCCCAGTGCGATGCCAATTCGCGGATTTACAACTCTTACGCTCATCTCTGTCGCCTTTGCAGAGGCTTTTTCCCAGTCACGACAGATCATGGCCAAAAAATCACTGCCGGGTTCTGAATGCTCGGCAAGCTTCAAGTCGCCCCGGTTGCCATAATATCCTGCAGCAGAACAGGAGACAAACAACTCCGGCTTCTTTTCGGCCATTTCCATCGCCTCAACCAGCATGCGTGTTGTTTCAACCCTGCTGTCATAGAGGCGCTTTTTTACCGCAGGTGTCCATCTCTTGCCAAATAGTGACTCCCCCGCCAGATTGATCACCACATCACAGCCGGACAACACTTCTTCAAAATGAGCAGAAGAGTCCCTGGAAAACAAAACATGTTTGATCCGGTCCGTGTTCGCATACCGTTCCGGATGCCTGGTGGCGATTACCAGCCGGTGACCCCGCTTGATAAGCATTTGCGTCAGGCGGGTTCCGATGAAACCGGTTCCTCCAGTCAAAAAAATGTTCCGGCACGTGTTCTTCATCAGACTCAGATCAGGTTAAAAAAATCCAGTGCATGAAGATAGAGTGCAATGGCCGGAGCGGCCATCATAACAGCATCAAACCGGTCGAACATACCCCCGTGCCCCGGCATCAGATCCGACGAATCCTTGATGTTGCAGGATCTTTTCAAGCGGCTTTCCGTGAGATCACCGATCGGACCAAAAAGGCCGCACACTACGGCAAATCCGACAGATACGGAAAGTGATAGCGGAAAATCGGGAATGAAAGCATGGCAAATCAGAACAAACACGATACTGGCCAGAAAACCCGAAATAAATCCCTCCACGGTTTTTGAGGGACTGATGACCGGTGCCAATGGGTTTCGCCCCAAGGTTTTACCTCCGAAATAGGCAAAAACATCATTGGCCCAGATCAGCAAAAACAAGGTGAGTGTAAGTACGAAGCCGGTGTATTCGTCACCGAACCTGCGTATTAAAAAAAGCGACGAGAGCAGAGCCGGAGAAAACATGGCAACCATCAATGTCGCCATTAACCGCTCCCAGACCGGTTCCTGCCTGCGGAAGGTCTCCGCGAGCAGTGTCATAATAAAAAAGAACAAGAAAAGCAGCCACATGCGGGTGGGCCAGATCACAAGAAACAACACCGGCACCCCCAGCAGAACGGCCATCATTCGGTTCACAGAGCCGCCTCTTTTGCTGATCATTCCCGCAATTTCCAATTGAATGACCACGGAGAGAACCAGTATGATCCCGCTGAAAAAAACCCCGCCCAACCAGATGAGATAGAGAAAGACAGGAGCCGTGATCAGGGCAGTTACAATCCGCTTAGTAATTTCCGACACACCATGCCCCCAAATTATTCATATGGCCACTATTATGATTCATCGGCTTCCTCATCATTCCTGATTGTCCTCATCATTCCTGATTGTCCTCATCATTCCTGATTGTCCTCATCTCTGATTGTCCTCATCTTCCCTGATTGACCTCATCTTCTGATGCCCCCTCGTCTTCCGATGCTTCCACATCTTCGGGTTCTCCTTCATCGTCCGGTTATTCTTCATCGTCCGGTTCTTCTTCATCGTCCGTTATATCTTCCGTGTCAGGCACCTCTTCAGTGTCCGCCCCCTCCTCATTAAAGTCACCCACATCGGTTGCACCCGATTTCCATTCTTCAAGCAGCCTTCCGGCCTCTTCCTCCTGTCCGGCCGCTACATAGACAAAAAGAGACGACAGATGTCCGAAGGATGAGGAAAAAGCACTGTCTTTTTTTGACAGGACTTCACACTTCAGACCGCTATTCTGCAAAAAAGCCTGGACAAGCCGGGCTTCACTTTCGATACTGGTTTCGTAAATGCATTTCCAGTCACTAAACTCCTCGGGTCGAATCTTGTCACGGAACATGGTTCACTCCTGTCTGGTGGTTATATAGATATACCTTAACAGCATAATAGTACCTGCAAGACTAAGGAGCAACAGCCACAAGGGAGGCAGCTCAAGAGCGCTCATCTGCTCCAAGACATAGTGAGGATACAGGGATGCGATCAATACGCTGCCCCCGTTGTTCACAAAATGACCGGCCATGGCCGGAAAAATACTGTCGGATCTCCAGACAATCCAGGCTAGAAGCATTCCAATGAGCGCCAGGGGTATAACCTGGGTGAGACGGATATGATACAAGCCGAATAGAATCCCGCTCACCAGGATAGCCGCCCAGATTCCCCATGATTTTTCCAGTGACCGCAGGATATAACCCCTGTAGAGGACTTCCTCGCAAATCGATGGAACCAGGCCTACATGAATCAGCGTAATCAGTACCACATGGTCCGCGGTAAGAAAGTACTTGATCATGTCCATCTGTGTTTCTTCAAACGCCATGTAGCTGTCGGGAAAGGGGAGTTGTGCATTCAGCCATGAAAGGCCCCAGACAAGTGGCTGCACTACCAGCATGAGTCCAAACGTCAGCCCGATAACGACACCTGTCCGGCTGTCGGTCCGAAATCGCATGAATCGCATCCGGCTTCCTGTTGCCGACAGGCCAGCTATCAGCCAGGTAAGCAATCCGAGAAAAAGAATCTGACTTATCGAGTTTCCCAGGAATATGATATTCAGATGATCGCTGAACAGCGAAGCATCAAATGCCGGAATCGCATCGTCACTGATCCAGAAGAAGTAACCGACGACAATGGCCGTACCGGCCAGCTGAAACAGAACAAAAGAGAGAACCAGCCAGGTCAGGGCAAGAAGCCAGTAGGGAAAACCATTGCGCTCGGCCCAGCTGAGTTCATGCAGGTAACGACCTGTCAGAACAGCTGGCTCTTTGTTAGTTGTATCCAGATCCAGGGTCATTTACAATCCAGGGTCATTTACACCGGAATAATTCGAATCAGAGCACGTGCTCCGGTTGCGTTCCCATAAATTTTGCCGACAGAGTGCCGCTCAGAAGGTTCAGCAACCCATAAGAGACAAACCCCAGTAACAAAGCCTGTATAATCGATCCCGGTGAATAGAAATTCTGTATTTGTGTATAAATCGCATCAATCATCTCCTCTTTCTGTGCCGCCGGCAGTAGATCCATCATCTCTATGTTGGCAATCATGGCCGCCTGGTAGTTCTCAAGAAACGAAGCGTCGACAAGTGGCCAGATCAGGGTTAGAAACTGGGAAAAGAGCGCCATGAGCAATCCGGTAGCCAGTCCAATCACGGCTCCTTTGCCGATCTTCATTTCCGGTCCGTGTTCATTAATGAAAAAACGGACGGCCAGCACACCCCCAAACGCACCGGCCAGGCATCCGATGACCGAAGCCAGAATGGAACCGCTGAAAAAGCTTCCTGACGGTTCGGAATGAATGGTGATGTACGCTCCCGTTGTGGATATGAGAAAAACCACAAAGCCGAATATGAGTGCCGCCATACCTGCGGCGTTCCAGTAACTTTTTCTTTCAATAGGTTCCATCATTTCTGTCTCCTTTTTTTATCCGGGTGATCGTGAGGGCCATGAGCATGAGCATTCCGGTCATCACACCCCAGAAACCACCGATAATTGCCCTGGTCGTATCAGAAGTGAACCATAGTCCCGTCAAATTGCCCACACCGTCTACAACAAGAACCACCGTTGAAAAAACAAATATTTTCATAATATAATGCTTCCCCGCATATGCCGTTTCCTTTTTTTTAACAAATGAAACCAACGCCAGCAGAAAACCCGAATAGATACCGGTACAACGGCTGCAGGCAGCCAGCGGAATGCCATCCCATTGAAACGTCCTTGCCAGCTGCTGATGACACACAAGTCCCATCACGGCCTTCTGCCAGCTGCGAAACCAGCAGGCAAGGGAACTGCAGAAGATGGGTGGTGTGTAAATTACCAGTACAAAGAAAAGTGCTATCAATACAACACCCGCATACAATGGATGCAACCTGAGCAGGCTTGGACAAGCTTGGGCATCCTTTGCAGGTTTCGCTGTACCGGGCATTCCTGAACAGGTTTAAGAGCCTATCCTGTATCACTTTCGATCAACAGGGTCATATCCAGTGCTTTGACCGAGTGGGTAAGGGCACCGGAGGAAATATAATCAACCCCTGTTCGCGCAATTTCCGGAAGACGCTCATATATCACATTGCCGGATGCTTCAGTGTAACACCGGCCTGCGACCAGGGCCACCGCTTTTCTCATAAGATCAGTATCCATATTGTCCAGCATGATATAGTCAACTCCTTCGCATAGAAGTACTTGCTCAAGCTCATGCAGCGATGTTACCTCAATCTCAATTTTCGCCGGAAGGTTTTTCTTTTTTCGGTACTCATGGCATCTTTCAATAGCTGATTTCACACCTCCCGCCATGCGGATATGATTCTC
The DNA here is from genome assembly GCA_007135895.1 of Balneolales bacterium. Lineage (GTDB taxonomy): Bacteria > Bacteroidota > Rhodothermia > Balneolales > Natronogracilivirgulaceae > SLHZ01. The sequence continues at coordinate 10,402 of SLHZ01000045.1, forward strand.
CTTAATCAGGAACCGGTCATCCAGGCACATGCGGTGATTGGTACCACCACCACACCGGACAGCCATCTTGTCAAGATAGCGGTGACCCGGAGCCGTTTTTCTGGTATCAAGTATTTTTGTGCCGGTACCCTGGAGTGCCTCGGCATATTGCCGGGTTCGGGTTGCAATACCGCTCATCCTCTGAAGAAAATTGAGCATGGTCCGCTCAGCCAGAAGGATGGATGGAAGAGCTCCGCTCCAGCGTGCCAGAGTCTCCCCTTCCTTAATAAAATCACCATCTTTTCGGAATGCCTCAAACGCCACAGGTCCATACCCCTCGCCCGGTAATCCGGACAGAGCCGTACCATCGGTTATTTGAGCGGAAGGAATGGTCGTCTGCCGCATGACCAGATCGGCTAGTTTCAAACCGCACAGCACTCCGCTTTCTTTGGCAATGAGCCGCGCTGTACCCTTTTCCTTCCCGGTGAAAATGGCTTGGGTGGTAATATCACCCGATCCGGTATCTTCGGCCAGGGCCAACTCTACCAGATGAATCACTTCATTGGGCCACTTGTCCATAATTACGCAGTTTGGATAGAAACAGATCCGGAACACGCATCGGGCGGCGGGTTTCCATGGATAAAAAAGCCAGATCTACTTTGCCCAGTACTGCAAAGTCCTGCTCTCTTTCGGTACGAATCTCATACCAGGTTGTCAGTCGCATGACAGGTTCTTCATAGATCAGCAGGCGTCCTTCCATACTATCATCGTAAAGAACCGGGCGGCGAAACCGTGTCTCCAGACCCACGACAGGCATGATAACGCCCGACTCCTCCATCTCACGGTACGATAGTCCGGCCTGGCGTATAAATTCGGTTCTTATTACCTCAAAATACTCCAGGTACCGGCTGTGGTAGACCACCCCCATCTTGTCCGTCTCACTGTAACGGCTGCGCAACGACAAACTGTACGTAATGATCGGCTCCTTTTTTGGCAAATGAAGCATAAACAGCATCCTCAGAATCAAAAGTTGTGACCGGCCGATCGTCAGAATAAAAGACCGGCCCTGCATGGTCATCAGGCACCGGAATCCAACCAGGCTCCCATGCGGCAATATTTTTCTATTCGCTGGTTTTTGAGCTCATCCGGACTCATGGCACAAAGGCGCTTCAGGCTTTCTGCGAGTGTTTTTTCAAGGGCTTTGGCCGCAGCCGTACCGTCACGATGAGCACCACCCAGGGGCTCCTCGATGATACCGTCAATAACCTTGAGCTTCAGGAGGTCCTGAGCACTCAATTTCAGGGCTCTTGCGGCCTGTTCCTTGTAGTCCCAGTTTTTCCAGAGTATGGAAGAACACGATTCTGGTGAAATAACGGAATACCACGTATTCTCCATCATATATACTTCATTGCCCATGCCAATTCCCAGCGCACCGCCGCTGGCACCCTCACCTATGACCACTGTGACGATGGGTACATTCAGCAAGGCCATTTCCCGGAGATTCCGGGCTATCGCTTCCGCCTGGCCTCTCTCTTCGGCTTCAAGGCCGGGATAGGCTCCGGGTGTATCCAGCATTGTAATGACAGGTATGCCAAATTTTTCCGCTGTCTTCATCAGGCGAAGGGCTTTGCGGTACCCGTCCGGATTGGGCATCCCAAAGTTGCGGTACTGCCGGCTCTTGGTATCCCGTCCTTTCTGATGACCGATAACCATTACCGGGGTTTCCCCAAACATGGCAAGACCCCCTACGATTGCCTTATCATCACTATAGAAACGATCACCATGGAGTTCGATAAAGTTATCCATGATCTTGTAGATGTAATCGAAGGTATATGGACGGTCGGGATGTCGCGCAAGCTGGACCCGCTGCCAATGGGTGAGATTCGAAAAAATCGAAGAGCGAAGCTCCTCCACTCTTTCACGAAGCCGTTTTATCTCAGGGGTCAGGATATTGTCATCACTGATATTCAGCTCGCTGAGCTCGTTGATCTTCTTCTCAAGTTCAATGATGGGTTTTTCAAAGTCAAGATAATTCATGCGAACAGGTTATGTTTACAATATGCCAAACATGCTGCGAAGCTTCAGGGCCCAAACCATCCAGATTGCTTCAAAAACAATCTTTTTCGACATTTTTGATACTCCTTCGGTTCGCTCCCTGAAAATGATGGATACCTCTTTCAGATTGAAACC
>SLHZ01000052.1 GCA_007135895.1 Balneolales bacterium
ATCGGCACCGTCTGCCGTCTTGGTGAGCTGAAAGCTGTCGGTACGCAGGAGGCCGTCCAGAATGCCGTTGCCATTGACCCATCCCACGACCGGATCGTTGGCAAGGTCCCAGGAGACCAGTTTCCAGCCCAGCCAGTCCAGGTCGTACCACTGGCTTCCTTCCAGCTGGTTGTTGCCGTCGCGGAGCATGAAACGGAACCGGTTGCCCGAGCCATCCCCGAAGATATACGCCTGCAACACATGCTGGCTACTGAACTGGATGTTTTGGGATGCCGTGGGAGGGAGGTACTGGCGCAGCAAGTGAGTCGGGGCATCGACAATCCAGCCGTAACCCAGGCGCATGGAACCGGTACTGCCGGTTGTATGGTTGACCACGGTGGTTTCGTGTTCACGGGAGGTGACCTCCGTAACGATGCCCGTGGTACTGCCGCTTTGCTGGGGATGCCACCAGCCGGAGATGCCGCTGTTGAAATTATCGATAGTCGTGCTTTGGAGAATTTCACGTGCATCGGTCTCGAAGGTGAAAGATTCACTGGCGGTGGTGTTGCCGAAACGATCGGCAAGACCCGACTGGATAGTCACCGTATATTCGGAGTTGTTCTTCAGATCGCTCTCCGGAAAGAAATGCAGGATGCTCTGGCGTCCGACCTGGTCGAGCCGTGCCGAACCGCGAATACTGCCATCGTCATCGGTCAGTGTGACCGCCTCCCGGCTCAGTGAGCCAACCATCACGGTCTCGTCATAGACCAGGCGGATGACCGGCCGGAGCTCGCCGGCGGGTTCATCGGCAGAGGGATAATGATAGACCAGAAGCGGTGGATCCAGATCCGGACCGGATGTCCGGAACTCCAGGATATAATCCCCGCCGGGGTTGCCGTCCTTGTTGCCGTCGAGGGCATTGCCGTTGACCTTGTCAACAACCACATCCCGGATGGTGAGGGTATAGTCCGTCTCGAAATCCAGAGAATCGGTTGTTATGACCAGTGTGTACTCGTCCTTCCAGCTTGTTTCGAAGGGTACTTCCGGGTCAAAAGCAACGGCATCGTCGAACGAATCGGGATCGGGAATGCGGCTGAACGTGATTTCGATCTCGTCACCGGGTGTCAGGGAGGTCAGCGGGGTGTAAGCGGCCACATCCACGACCTGTGGTGAGGCGCGGGAGTCGAGTTGGACATCGAGAAATGTGAATGAACGCCGGTTCAGGCTGATCGTCAGGGTGGTGTCGAAGTGGGTGGGACCGCCGAAAGTGACCTCCACCGTGCCGCCGGGTTCCAGTCCGTCGATATAGTAAAAACCGTTGCTGAGCTCGTCCGGATCATTGGAATAGCGATTGAACAGCGATTCGAAGGTATCGGTGGTGTAGGTCTTGTCCCCGATGGTCACAGTGATGCCGTTGAGGGTCTCACCGCTCTGCGAATCGGTGATATAACCGGCCACGATGCCCACTTCCGGCCGCTCGATATCATGAAAATCGAGGATGGTCCAGAACGCGCTTTTGGCCTCCAGCCGTTTCCACTCCCGGTTCATGTTGCGCTGTTGCTGCGTGGGGTTGGTATGAAAGCCCCCTTCGCTGAGCAGCGAGGCCATGTTGGTGGTCCGGTTGACATGCAGATAGGGCCACTGGTTGGCATGGTTCTCAGGAAAACCCTGATAAAAGGTGCGGTCGGCAAAGTTGCCGCTCCGGCCGATACGCATGGTATTGGTAAGCAGGGTGTCCATGATGGCTCCGAAATAACCGCCGCCTTCCGGGGTTTTTTCGACGGTCTGGCCGCCGCTGCGCCAGCCGCCGTAGAGCATAAGGGTGCGATTTGCGGAGGGCGGGCCGGCGTCACTGTGAATGGAGTAGTAGAAATCGGCACCGGTCGCATTGGCGTGGTTGGTCCGCTGCGTGAGAGATACCTGCTGGGTATGCGTGGTACGGGCCATGAAGACGGTGTCAATGTCGGTCTGTTCGTAAAGCATTTCCCGGAGCATAAGGCCGATTTCGAGCACTTTTTCGGCCTCGGAATAATTGTAAAGTCCCATGTTTTCTTTTTGGCTGTGCCCCGGATCGATGAAAAGGATCCAGTCACTCAGACCGGTAACCTGACCATAAGCCGGCTGCCCGGCCGGGAGCAGGGTAAGGATCATTAGCAGGGGCAGCATCAGTAACATCAGGTTGCGAAAGAGCGCCTTTGGGTATCGAGAGATCACTGATTGACAGAGAGTGAACACGGGTTGACAGAGAGCGATCACGGGTTGACAGGGAGTATACACGGATTGACAAGGAGTGAATACGGGTTGACAGGGAGCGTTCATGGATTGATTTGGTGAGAACACGCGCGTTTTTTGTGATTGGCCGGAAATCAGTTTCGTGTCCGTGTGGTCCTCAAACAGTTTGGGATAGGTCATGATCAGATCAGGTTAAAACGGTTGAACAGGTTGTGCAGTAAAGTGATACGGGAATACAATATTTCCGGATTGCTATACTTGTACATGAATAAAATGATGCGGAAACGCATGGTTCATACGTGATTGAATGGCTGATGCGGGAACGCATGGCTGAGTCAGGACGGATTCTTATCGTATCGGCATGACATAGATGCGGCCGGTTTCGTAATCTCCGAAAGCCAGGCGGTCACCGTCAGGCGAGATGGTGGGATAGAGTGGAATCAGGCTGGTGTCCTGCAGATGGCCGGTGAGTGAGACGCGGTCTTCGCTTTCAGTGTCGATGGCCAGTATTTCGGAACCGGTGACATGATGTCCGTCATCGCGGGTGACCATGGCTACGACCCAACGGCTGTCGGGCATCCAAACCGGGGCTTCGGCATATCCCAGGTGGCGCTTCCCGGTGCCATCGGCCTGCATGACATACAGACCTTCACCAACCACCTCAAACACGATTCGCGATCCATCGGGCGACAGCCGGGCGTTGAGGACCGGACGGTCGGCACTTTGTTGAAGTGTAACAGGCCGGGTTTCGGGCAGCGTGACGGCATGAATACGGTCATTCCGGGCGAAGACAACCTGTTCGTCTGATACCCGCTTCCCACGCGTGGCGGTCTCCAGTCCGGTTTCAAGGAGTTCGATCTCTGATCCGTCGGGAACGGCGACCATTCGGTCCATATCGGTCCATTGCGGAAGTCCGATCCGCTGGCGGGTGAAATCGGTCAGCTGCCGGGCGGTTCCTTCCGGGACGTCATATATCGTGACGGCATGAAGACGGAAGTGCTCTTCGTACCGGGAGGCACGGGTAGCTATGGCTGAACCGTCGGAGGACCACTGAAA
>SLHZ01000021.1 GCA_007135895.1 Balneolales bacterium
ATTAAGGTGACGGCGACTCGACATTAAGGTGACGGCGACGCGACAGGGTATGTCAGAATAAATTCAAAAAAAGATTAAATGGCGGACTCAAATTTTATCATCTGTCATATGAGACAAAACGCCCCGGATTCGTCTGAATCGGTTTGTAATGGATACCTGGTAGATAATATCAATTTTTCGGATAATTCGGATAAGAGTTCTTTAAAAAAATCCTGCTTGATCTCTGCTTGATCCTTGCTTGATCCTTGCTTGATCTCTGCTTGATCATCGATGCTCACTGTGGTCTTGTCACTTGTTTCGCCAGGCTTGAAAACACATAACGGTGCCAAAGGCGATCCGTTTACCAATCACTCATGTACCCGTGATACGATAAGAATACATGGGTTGGAACAGGCTGGAACAGTTATCACCGTATTCGTGTTACATATGTTGTCTTATAGCCGGTCTCACCGGGATCGGTGTATGGCAGATCTAAGGCATCGGCTGAAAAAAGATGTTCAGATGCTATAATCGATGTTCAGATGTTATAATCTCTATCATCTTTTGTCACTATACCACTCTTTCCTGACAATAAGCCTATACCGGCTTTTTACTCTATACATTACAATTCCATATCACCACTGTTTCTTTATATCAAATCTCCGTCATGAACGCAATACATAGATCGAATCGCTCAACTTTCTTACCGTTTTTCTTTCTCACGACTTTACTTTTCACTTCAATTTCAGCACTTGCCACAGCCTTGGCTCAATCCCCGAATGAACCGGTCAGAAGTATGGGAAGCCAATATGCCGCATTGCGTCTGGTTACGCTAGCGGACAATCTGGAACATCCATGGTCGATCGGCTTCCTGCCCGATGGGCGGATCCTCGTAACGGAGCGGCCCGGCGCGCTGAATATCATTGCCGATGGCACCGTGACGGAAGTGACCGGCCTTCCCGATATCCATGCACGGGGTCAGGGCGGCCTCATGGAGGTGCTGCCGCATTATGATTTTGAAAAGAACGGATGGATCTATCTCACCTACTCCAAAGCTGACGGACAAGGTCTTACCGCAACCGCTCTCTATCGCGCCAGACTCGATGGGAACCGCCTTGTGGATGGCAGCGACATTTTTGTCCAGGACCGGTACTCCCAGCCCGGGAGGCATTACGGGTCGAAGCTGGCATGGACCCCGGACGGTAAACTGCTCATGAGTATTGGTGACCGGGGTGCGGATCCTCCAAGAGCCCAGGACCTGGGTGATCATGCCGGTACATTGCTTCGGCTCAATGATGACGGAACCGCACCGGATGACAACCCGTTTGTAGGAGTGGAGGGCGCTTTGCCGGAAATCTACTCCTACGGGCACCGGAATATCCAGGGTCTGGTCGTTGATCCCCGAAACGGACAAATCTGGGTCACCGAACATGGTCCGAGAGGCGGTGACGAGCTCAATCTGGTGGAAGCGGGCACAAATTTCGGTTGGCCCGTGGTTTCACTTGGTCTGGACTATCGTACCCAGGAAACGTTCCGGCACACCAGGGCCCGCCGGATGGATGGGATGGCGGACCCGCTCTATGAGTTCCTTCCCACACATGCTCCTTCCGGTCTGGCATTGCTGGCGGACAATATCTTCTCTCCCCGGTGGGAGGACAACCTGCTGGCCGGCGGACTCGCGTCACAACGCATCCGGCGCCTGGTGGTGGACAATCCCGATGGATTCTACGAAGTGATCCATGACGAGGAGCTGCTTCTGCGTGAAATAGGGCGCATCAGGGATGTTCGGGTTGGTCCGGAGAAAAACATCTATATCGTTACTGACAGCCGTCAGGGCGCTCTGTACCGACTCGAACCCGGACAGTAACATCATGTGCGTCCGTCATGCCCATGATATCCTAACCTGGACAAGCCAGAACCAAAGTTGAATTATTAATTTTCTGCAAAATTATGGCAGAATTTAGCTTATTAGATACTAAGTACTATCATAAGTACTTGTAAATACTTGCAACATTTTAATCCCTGATCCACTCATGACCTGGTACTCTTCACTTTTCAGCAACTGGCACCTGATGCGATGGATAGCACTGCTCGTTGGCCTGGCCTTGGGTGCCAGCTGGTTCTCTTCCGGCGAAACGGTAACCGGCTTGTTTTCATTGTTTTTCCTCTTCCAGGCCGTCACCAATACCGGTTGCATGGCGGGAAGCTGCCGGATTCCGGGACCATCGGCTGATCCAGAGCGCCAGAAGTAGAAAAGCCGCTCCGGCTGAAAGCCGGACAAGGTCCGCCTCTCTGTTCCATATGAGGATGTTAACCAGCAAACCCGCCGGTATGACTGCGTTGTTCATCACAGCGAGAGTACCTGCACCTACCATGGTGGCTCCCTGATTCCAGAGGTACAAGCCCAGGGCTGAAGCGCCGAGACCGAGCCATAACAGCACCATCCATTGAAGGCCCGTTTCGGGCATTCTCGCGGCATCCCCGAAAATCAGATACCCCGGCAGGGTAATGATCAATGCCCCGGCGAAGAAATAACCAAAAAAGCGATAACGGGGCAGATCGGTCGGATACCATCTGAGCAGGTTTTTGTAGCCGATCTGACCGGCTGCGAAAGCTGCGTTGGCAACCTGAAGCAGTAAAAAACCCGTCAGATAGTCCGCAGTTATTCCATCATAGCGGATGACAGCCGCTCCTGTCACCGCAAGCAGTGCCGCTGCCAATGCAACCGGAGAAAAACGCCGGTTCAGCAAGTCATCAAACAGGGTTACAAAAACCGGTGTCAGGATCGTAAACAACATGACTTCCGGTGCACTGAGAAACAGAAATGACCGGTACAGGCAAAAATAGGTAATGCCGAACTGAAGCCCCCCCGTTATCATCATGCCCGCAACCAGTTCTTTTCGGACACCCCGGAATTGCATCAGGGGCAGAAATACGACACCGGCAAAAACAACCCGGGTCAACACGGCAAAATCACTATCCACCTGTCCGGCCAGATAGACATCGATCAAGCTGAATGAAAAAGCCCAGATGAGGGTAACCAGGACGAGACGGCTCATGATCTTCGGGCTGACCTCCTGCCTTTCATAGCCAGCGTGGCGTGCGTTCGGCCCACTCGCGATAGGAATCCCCGAACTTTCCTTCCAGGATCCGCTCTTCCGGCACGATCTGGAAACGTGTCATATAGGCATAAAAAGCGGGCATGATCATCAATGCCAGCAAATCATTCCAGAATATGGCCCATGCAATGAGTGCCATTGAGAGCGACAGGTACATGGGGTTCCG
>SLHZ01000044.1 GCA_007135895.1 Balneolales bacterium
GGTAGATAGGGCTTGAATAGTCTGCCATTTCTTCGGGTTTGAGGTCAAACTCGCGCATGAATGAACCATGAAGCAGGGCCACGAAGTGTCGCAGACCCTGAATGAGATTCATGGCGCGGTCATGTTGTTCGGGATCGACCTCCTTGATCCGCAACCCCCAAAGCTCAAACTGCTCAAGAAGCCATTGATAGGAGGATCGGTCTCTTCCATGACAGACCATCATGAGCTGCCGGGAGACATTGGGCACATCGGGCCCATGCATTGGATGCAGCGCAACAACCGGTCCGCTGTGCACCCTCATCATGGTATCCAGTATTTGAGATTTGTTGCTGGTAAAATCAGCCATTATTGTATTTTTCTCAAGATAAGGCCCGATTCTTTCAATGACTTGCTCTGTAGTTTGTATAGGCACAGTGACAATAACAAGATCCCTTCCACTGACAAGTTCACCAGCCCGGTCCCAGTCATCTTTTTCCAATATGCCAACGCGGTGCCCGGATGATTCGGCAACACCACGGTATAGCGATCCCATTCCACCTCGCCCGCCAACGATCAGGATATTTCTTGGGCCGCCGGGTGCCAAGGGGGATGTTTTCCCGGATTGAAAGGCACGGGACGAGGCCATGATCATTCTCAGAAAGTCCTCCGCCCATTCGGCATCCAATCCCAGCATGCTGGCATGATCACGAAAGCCAGAAATTTTTTTGTCTTCCCGATCAGCTGCGAATATGGGCAGCTTCTTTTGTATTTTTGTGTCAATAATCTGTTTTACCGTCTCGTTGCGTTCTCGAAGAAGATGGAGGACCTTTCTGTCGATCTCGTCAATTCTTTCACGATGCAACCGGAGAGCATCTTCCCTTTTTTTCATAACCAGAAAAAAACTGTTGTTTTGTTGTTGATCCGCAATCCGAAGTCCTTGATCATTCGGGGCCGATGATATACAGAGCTGAAAATGTAATGATTTATTGAATACAAAAGGAGATGAATGTCAGAATTTAAACTTGTATCACCCTTTTCACCGGCAGGAGATCAGCCACGGGCCATTGCAGAACTGGCGGGGGGAATTCAGAAAGGAGAGCAGTTTCAAACCCTTCTGGGGATTACCGGCTCTGGAAAAACCCGGACTGTTGCTTCAGTCATCGAAAAGACCGGCCGACCGGCGCTGGTGATGAGCCACAACAAAACCCTTGCAGCACAGCTCTATCGGGAACTCAGTGATTTTTTCCCCGAAAACTGTGTAGAGTTTTTTATCTCCTACTACGATTATTACCAACCGGAGGCATACATCGTTTCCCAGGATAAGTACATAGAAAAAGACTTGTCTATTAATGATGAGATTCAGCGCTTGCGATTGCGGGCCACCAGCTCACTTCTTTCGGGCCGGCGAGATGTTGTAATCGTCTCTTCGGTAAGTTGCATTTACGGTATTGGCTCACCAAGTGAATACGCACAGTTAATCATTCACCTGGAAACTGGTAAAGAAATTCCGAGAAACAAACTGCTTTATGACCTTGTTGACCTTCATTACAGTCGCAACGACCTGCAGTTTGAGCGGGCAAAGTTCCGGGTCAGAGGCGATGTGGTGGAGCTCTATCCCGCCTATTCTGAATTGGGCCTTCGTATAGCCTTTTGGGGAGATGAAGTAGAATCACTTACTCTGTTTGATCCTCTGACCGGTGATATCAAAGAGGAAGTGGAGCAGTATTTCATTTATCCTGCCTCTCACTACGTCACCACAAAGGATCGACTGAAACAGGCGGTAGCTCAGATTCAGGATGAGCTGGAACTCCGGCTTGATGTCCTTCGAATGGAAGAGAAGTTTATCGAAGCTCAGCGCCTGGAGCAAAGAACGCTTTTCGACATCGAAATGATAAAAGAAATAGGTTTTTGCTCCGGTATTGAAAACTATTCCAGATATCTTGCCGGCAGAAAGCCGGGTGAAAGACCCTATTGCCTGTTTGATTACTTTCCAAAGGATTTTCTGCTTATTGTTGACGAGTCTCACCAGACGGTTCCCCAAATAGGAGCCATGTACAGCGGTGATCGGTCCCGGAAAATGGCGCTGGTGGAACATGGTTTTCGCCTTCCCTCGGCATTGGATAACAGGCCTTTGACTTTTAAAGAGTGGGAATCGCTCATTGACCGGTGTATTTTTGTGAGTGCAACACCCTCTGGCTATGAACTGGAAAAAAGCAGGGGTGCCTTTGTAGAGCAAATTATTAGACCCACCGGTCTCATGGAGCCAAAAATTGAAGTAAGGCCACTGCACTATCAGATAGATGATATTGTACATGAAATTCAAAAAACTTTACCCAAAAAGCAGAGGGTTTTATGTCTCACCTTGACGAAAAGAATGAGCGAAGAGCTTTCAATGTATCTTAAGGAACTGGGCATTCGTGCAGCATACATGCATAGCGAAATGGATGCCCTGGAACGGGTTGAGGTGCTTTTCCGTTACCGGAGAGGGGATTATGACGTGCTCGTTGGAATCAACCTTTTGCGTGAGGGTATAGATATCCCCGAGTTGGGGCTGGTTGCCATACTGGATGCCGACAAGGAGGGCTTTCTAAGATCCGAAACCTCCCTTTTTCAAATATCTGGACGTGCCGCCAGAAATATTGACGGGCGTGTTATCATGTATGCTGATAAAGTGACAAAAAGCATGCAGCGGGTCATTGAGGAAACGGAACGAAGAAGATCCGTTCAAATGAAGTACAATAAAGAACATGACATTCAACCGCATAGCGTGACAAAAGCACTGAAACCACTGGTAGACCCTTCTATGATCGGAGCCGGAGCGAGGACTTCTTACCTCGGAGATTTTGAACAGCCCCGGGAAGAAACCATAAAAGTGGCGGATGACGGCCTGCGGTACAAACCCTCTACAGCAATGAAAGAGCTGGTATTTGATGATAAAGAGGCTCTTTTGAGTCATCTGAAAGAAATGATGATACTGGCCGCAAACAATATGGAGTTTGAAGAAGCGGCAAGAATTAGAGACCAGATTGAAACTGTAAGTAAGAAACTCTGATTTTTTGTAACATTGATAATAACGGAGCAGGAAAACATTACTACAGATCAGTGAGCACACTTTTATACCTGAAAAGCTTTTTTAAAGACCGGCAGGTTGCATCGGTCACTCCTACATCACGGTTTACAATAAATCGTGTTTGTGAGCACATGGAGTTTCACAGGGATCTCCATATTCTTGAGTATGGGCCTGGCGGTGGGGTTTTTACAAGAGTATTTTTGGAAAAAA
>SLHZ01000184.1 GCA_007135895.1 Balneolales bacterium
AGAAAGACTTGGCGATCAAAGAGAGAGAAGTACTTCTCGTTTTTTTGTACCTTGGCGTGACAATGTGTCTGGTATAATCTATTTTACGCGAAGAAAAACCATCGCATAACAGCGTAAAAGACAAGAATCTCATAACAACGTTTTTCATGGCTACCCTGTTTACCAAAATCATCCGGGTTGAAATACCCTGCTACAAAATTGCAGAAAACGATCGTTTTTTCGCTTTTTTGGATATCCGGCCTTTGAACAAAGGACATACCCTCGTTATTGTCAAGGAAGAGGTGGATTATCTGTTTGATCTGCCCGATGAGGTACTTGCCGATATGGTGGTATTTGCCAAATCCGTTGCGCGTGCCATCGACCGGGCGTTCTCGCCCATTCGAACAGGAATGATTGTGGAGGGCCTGGAGGTACCCCATGCCCACATCCATCTTGTTCCCATTTTTGACAAATTGAACAAGTTTTCAACCGGCAGGAACCTGGAGTTCTCGAAGGAGGAGATGCAGGCTGTTGCCGAAGCCATATCCAGTCAATGGGAGGAACCAAATTGAAACTGCTGATCCTTCATGGCCCCAACCTCAACATGCTGGGCCAGCGACCCGACGAACACTACGGAAATGAATCCCAGGACGATCTTCTTGAGATGCTCAAAAAGCGATTTCCTGATTGTGATATTCAACTATTCCAGAGCAATTATGAAGGAGAATTGGTGGATCGAATCCAGCAGGCCGTTCATGAGTTATTTGACGGTATCATCGTCAACTTCGGCGGACTCACCCACTCTTCGGTCTCACTGAGAGACGCCCTGGAACTTCTGGAGCAGGAAAAAATTGAGGTCCATCTTTCCAATATCCATGCCCGTGAGTCGTTCCGACATGTCTCCCTCACAGCGGGTCGCTGTCGGGGACTGATCAGCGGCTTTGGTTTCTTTGGATATATCATGGCTGTGCAGGCTTTCCGGTACCGAAACGCCCCTGCTGCGCCACCCGCTGCAGTGCCCGCCGGGGACCAGACCTTGACCAACTCACCGGTAGAAGAGCCAACAAAGCTGCCTGAGGACGAGGATTTGACCAACCCGCCGTCCGATGGCCCGGCACAATCCCCCGAGGACCAGAATGTGAAGAATTCACCGGGTCAGAGGCCGTAGGAGAGCCACACGTGGGCAAAATTCGAGAGCTCTTTTCGGATACACTCGTTTACGGCATCAGCAGTGTTGTTGCCAGGTTTATCAACTATCTGCTGGTTCCGTTTTACACCAAGTATTTCGATCCGGCCGCCTATGGCGTAATTGGACTCATCTATGGCGCCATTATCTTCCTGAATGTGCTGTTTACATTCGGGATGGAATCCTCCTACCTCCGCTATGGAGTGGATCGGGAGAAGGCCCGCAATGTGTTCCGGACCATTCAGGTGGCTTTGCTGTGTGGGGCAAGTCTGCTGATCGCCCTCTCCTGGCTGATGAAGCCCCTGCTGGCATCCCTGGTCGGCCTTGAACCGGATTCAGATATTGTGCAGGCGCAGTCATCTTTTTTTTCATCCCCGTTTTCGCTCTTCTACATGATGCTGGGGATTCTGTGGATCGATGCGCTCTCGCTGGTACCCTTCGCCGAACTGCGACTGATTCGCAAAACATGGACCTACGCGTTTATCCGGCTTTTTAATGTCGTGATCAATGTGTCGCTTAATCTCTATCTGGTAATTATTGCCGGTTGGGGTATTGAGGCCGTACTCTTCAGTAATCTTGTGGCATCGCTGGCCGCCGCCGCCCTTTTATTTGGTTTTACCGCTCATATGTATCGCGGCCGCTGGGATCCGAAACTACTCCGGAGGGTCTTATGGTTTGGACTGCCCTATATACCCGCCGGTCTGGCCCATGCTGTCAATGAGGTTCTCGGACGTTTTGCCGTCAACAACATGCCCCATGACACGGTTAGCCGGCTCTATGGAGATCATTATACCGCAGATGATATGACCGGGATTTTCAATGCCTGCTACAAAATGTCCGTTTTCATGCTGCTGGCCGTGCAGATGTTCCGTATGGCGTGGCTTCCATTTTTTATGAGGCAGTCAGGAAGCGAGGATGCCCGGAAAACCTATGCCGAAGTGTTCACGTGGTTCAACATTGCTGCCGCTGTTGTCTTCATCACGGTTGGAATCTTTGTGGAACAGATCGTCCGGATCCGGATTCCGTTTCTCGACGGTACCCTTATCGATGCACGCTACTGGTCCGGACTGTCTATTGTGCCCTGGCTGCTGATGGCCTACTGGTTTCAGGGCTGGTTTTTGAATTTTATCGCCGGTGTTTTCATTAAAGAGAAAATGTGGTACCTGGCTGGAGTGACACTTGCCGGTGCGCTGATCACCATCACCGGCAATCTGCTTCTGGTGCCTGTTTATGGAATGCAGGGGGCGGCATGGGTTACGCTGACCTGCTTTTTCTCAATGGCCATGCTGATGTACATGCTGACACAAAAATTTTACAGGGTTCCCTATAATATGTTGAAAAACTTTGGAGTCCTTGTTTTTTCAGGACTTGCAGTAGCTTTTTCTAATGGATTTTCAAGCACGGAGACACCTTTTTTTGAATCTTTGCTTGCAAAGATGCTTTTATTCGTGTTATGTTTGCTTATTATATCGGTAGTGGCATACTACGAATTAAATAGACGGCCACCCGTAAAAAAATCAGTTAATTGACCATTAGAGTCTTGTTTATTATTGGTTAGGTGACATTATTCATTAGTTTTTTTAATTGAAAATTTTAGCAGCTCTTTAAAATTCCACAAAAGTTTCGGGGTTAGTAACTATGGGCAAATACGGCGTATACGTCGACGCAGTCAGTGTAACCATGAATGGAGGATACGGCCTGCGTTACGACATTCTCAGAAAATTTGGAGGCCGGGACGGCAGCCAGGCTTCACGGCTTAACGTCTACCTGGCCTATGACCGCAGCCGGGCACGAGAGGATAAAAACTACCAGGCTAAAACATCCCGCTTTTGCGAAGTGCTCCGGGATTTTCAGTACAAGGTCATCGAACGTCCGATCGACCGTTTGATTGATCCTGACACCGGAGAGGTCATCTCACAAGGCGTGGTGGATGTCGATATGGCCGTTGACATCATGTCACAGGCCGGTGAACTGGACCGACTGGTTCTGCTCACTCACAATGAAAAGTTTATCCGCCTGGTCAATGCCATGCAGGATAACGGATGCCGGGTTGAATTGATCGGTTTTGACAATATGGACCCCACGCTGAAGCGTCAGGTGGACCTCTATGTGTCGGGATATGTCATACCGGGACTTCTGCCTGTCAAGTCGCCTTATGAATGGGGCGCAGTGGGCTCCCGTGTCCGTGGTGTATGCTACGACTTTTCTCACAGCGACGGATACGGCTTTATGCGCTATCTGGCCAAGATCAACGACCGGCTTTGGGTTACCGACTCCCGCTCACCGGAGTCTCCCTATTGTACCGTGTTCGCCCATGTTTCGCAGTTTGAGGCGGACTTCGATACCAGTTTCCTGCCCAGCAGGGAACTCATTTTCGAGTTTGACCTGGTGGAAAACGAGAAAGGCCTCGTAGCCCAGAATATCGTACTGGTTTCGGCCCCGTAGAACAAGGCTGCGGTTTCAGGCTCGTAGAACAAGACTGCGGTTTCGGCAAAAAAAAACCCTGTCGATGGTGAGTCGACAGGGCATCATGTCAAGCTTTGACATCAGTTTCAATTTCTAATATCGACCGAAGCCATGCTTGAATATAATATATGTATAATCTAATTAAGTCGGCTGAGATCATCAAGACCTTTTTTGACATGATCGGCAGAGGTTTGCAGTAATGCTTTTTCTTCCTGGTCCAGGTCGATTTCTATAACCTCTTTGATTCCTCCTTTTCCAAGCAGAACCGGTACGCCAACATAGAGGTCTTTTAGTCCGTACTGCCCGTCAAGAAATGCGGCGCACGGCAGAATCCGGTTTTGGTCCAGGGCAATGGCTTCTACCATCTGAGCGGCAGCAGCACCGGGCGCGTACCAGGCTGACGTACCCATCAATCCCACCAGCTCTCCTCCGCCGGTTTTGGTGCGCTCTATGATGGCATTG
Source organism: Balneolales bacterium (assembly GCA_007135895.1). GTDB lineage: Bacteria > Bacteroidota > Rhodothermia > Balneolales > Natronogracilivirgulaceae > SLHZ01. The sequence goes on from SLHZ01000184.1 coordinate 4,094, forward strand.
AGTTTATCCTCGCCGATGAAATGGCGGATCGGAATGCCCGAGACCGTGGTGTAGCGGGGAAGCGGGACCATGGAGTCGCCGTGACCCCCAAGTATCAATGCCTGAATGTCTTTCGGAGAGACGTTGATTTCTTCCGCCAAAAATGCCCGGAAACGGGCGGTGTCCAGAATACCCGCCATTCCCATTACCTTGGATGGCGGCAGACCGCTTGCTTTCCAGGCAACATAGGTCATCAGATCCAGTGGGTTGGATACAACCACAATGATGGTATCCGGTGAATGTTCCACCAGCTTCTCGGTGACCGACTTGACAATATCCCTGTTAGCGCTGAGCAGATCGTCGCGACTCATGCCCGGACGCCGGGGAAGCCCCGCAGTAATCACACAGATGTCCGAACCGGCCGTATCGGCATAGTCAATAGTGCCACTGACATGCGTGTCAAAACTCAGGATGGGCGAAGTCTGCCACTGATCCAGTGCGCGACCTTTTGACGGAAAAAAGGACTTTCCATCTTTTTTTATCTCCAGATCAACGGCTATGACCTGTTTTGCAAAATCTCTCTGAGCGATGGCAAGGGCAACGGTTGAACCTACATTGCCGCCTGCTCCAACAACGGTAATTTTCATGGTATTAATGGTTTTTTTGGGTTTGCCGGACCCGGCTTTCGATTTTTTTTACCTATGACTCCGTGGTTCTGGTCATCAGACTTTGAACCCCGGATCTGAGGAATGGGCCCGGCTTGTCCCGGTTATGGGTTCTATTGGTTTTTGAACGATTCGATGAAGATGAATATACGTGAACAATATTTCTGGTTAAGAATGAGCAATAAGAATGAGTGATATGAATGTGCGATAAGAATGTGCAATATTAAAATTACAGATGTACGATATGAAAGTAACAGGCACGGTTATTCACCCCGCACATCCATGCCCCACATTAGCTTGTTACGCAAAGTCTCAAAGTAACTTTGTCCGTGCAGCTTGATCAGGTCAATCGTCTGATCCGACTGACGGATGCTGACGACCGGGGAATCGGCCGGCAGGTCAAAATTCTTCCCGTCCACGGAAAATAACACCTCCTGGTCCGGCGGATCAATTTTGATAATCAGGTTTTTTCCGGCCGGTAAAACGAGTGGGCGTGTTGTGAGTGTATGCGGGCTGATCGGAGTAAGAACCATCACGCCGGTTTGCGGAAGAACAATGGGGCCGCCCGTCGACAGATTGTATGCCGTGGAGCCGGTGGGGCTGGAGACGATAATACCGTCGGCCCAGTAGCGGTTGATCAGTGATCCGTCGTATTCTGCGGTGATGGTGATCATCGAAAGGCTGCCCGTTCGAGAAAAGACAAACTCATTGAGCGCATACCGGGTGCTGCCGTCGGATAAAACAGCCTGAAGGAACCATCGGCTGTCCAGTTCGTAGTTTTTGCTGAGTACCGCTTCAAGAGCCCGCTTCATGTTTTGCCGCTGAATATTGGCCAGAAATCCCAGTTTGCCGCTGTTGATACCCAGCAACGGACGTGAGATGACACGTGCCAGGTTGGCAGCTTTCAGCATGGTACCGTCACCACCGATAGCCATTGTGATGTCACCGGCCCTGACCGACTCCTCCTCATCGGGATGTACGTGAATGCCGTGCAGTGTCTTTGCTTCACCCAGAGGCTGTGCATGGCGCCGGCTGAGATGCAACCCGATACCCATGCGTTCCGCCATTCGGTGGACTTCCCGGACGGTCTGAATTACCATGGGATTCCGGGGGTTGAATAGAAGAGTGATATCCATGACGAACAGGGCAGACGATTAACGTTGGGGTTAAAGTGGGTTAGCTCTGGGGTTGATTGGGTTAACGTTGAGGTTGACGTGCATGCACTGTGTTCAGATCAAGCCACCAGCTCATACTGTTCGTCTTCCACCCCGCAATGGTGGCATGGGCCAGTATGTAGCGGCCTGCTTCCACCCTGAGCAGTTCATCTTCCTGAACCGGATGGCGCTGCCCGGGATATATAGCCTGCAGATGGTCGAGATACAGAAAGATATCGCGACTGAATACCCTTCGCTGAATCAATGCCGAATTGAGATTATCATCAATGGTTTCATGAAGGTAGTTACCCAGAACACGCGGCAGATAATCCTGGGTGTAGGCCAGCAGAAGATAATTCCCCTGCCCCTGCCCGAAGCGCTGAAACACCCTGCCGACATGCACCTGTGAAAAATCACGATCCTGACTGCTTACCTCAAGCGCTGGATAGTTGAGCCCGGCACGAATACCATCACCATCTGCATGCCGAACTGCCGCTGCGGCATCAGAACGGTGGAGCTCAAAACGGTTTCGTGTATTGTAACGCAGGACCAGCGGGTCGTGACCAGCCAGGCCCTCAAGCTGGTAACGATCGGCAAACTCAGGCTTGAGGTTGCGGTTTTCGTCTGTCAGCTCATAAAGTGCATACAATCCGGGGTCCAGAATCATATCGAGTCGCTCATTGCGAAATGAGTCGAATAAACGGTGCTCATCAGTGATACTCATCACTTCAAGGCGCTGAACACGCGGAAAACTCCTGCCATCTTCGTCTTTTCGATAGTAATTCTGATTGGGCACAAAGATGAACAGGGAGTCACCCCTCGAGGCATGAAACCGGAAAGGGCCTGTACCGACAGCGTGACGGTGGAGGCCGTCATTCCGGAACCGGAAAGGCTCGGACGGATAAATCACAGCGTAGGGTGAAGCCAGCTTTTTGAGAAAATCCGGATCCCGGCGGATCAGATGAAATACAACGGTTGAGTCATTGACGGCACGGATGCCCGGTATACCGGTGACTTCACGGTCCGCCTCAAAGTATACCTCTCTCTGTTCAAGGTAATACGCCTCAAAGCCCAGAATGCTGTTGATGAAAAGCTCTGCGGCATCCGGCGGGACATCCCGCTCCGCCATGCGCTTGAAGACCCGGACGACATCGTGGCTGTTGACGCGTCTGCCCCTGCCTTGCGTAAAGCTTTCGTCATTATGGAAAAAAAGATCCCTGCGGATGGTGAAGGTGTAGGTCAGCAGGTCGTTGCTCACATCCCAGCGATGGGCTGCGGCCATTTGAATGCGGTCGTCTTCGTCCAGGCGGACCAGCCCCTCGTATGCCAGCTGGATCACCCTTCTGGTTGCTGTGTTTACAGCAAATAGAGGATCCAGGCTGCGGATCCGGTTGATATCGGCGATTCTCAGGACAGAAAGGTCGTCATCCCTTCGATCGATGATGGTATCAGGCAGATCGGGCTCTTCCAGGGATCGTGCACGCTCTTCCACCAAAATGGTCTCTGCCGTCGGACCGCATCCGCTCAGCAGAAAGAGCAGAACCGGTATGAATAAAACGGGAGCAAGCAGGCTTTTGAGACGAAGTACCGGCACAGACAGGCTGTCCCATGTCAACAGATCGCCTTTCCGGCTAATTTTTAAAAAGAGAGGAATATGCTGTGGCATCGCAAATTGTGGTTGGATCATGGCATGATTTATATGAATCAGGACATGTATTTGGAAAAACAGTGTATCGTTGGGCCGGGTCAACTTGGGTCCGATCAACTTGAGTCCGATCAACTTGGGTCGGGTCAACATGGACCGGGTCAATCGTGACCTGGATCAATCCGGGTCCAGATCAACGCTCACCCTTGCTTCTTTTCAGGCCTTTTATTCCTTTAACCGCTTTTTGACTGAGCAGGTTCACATCGTGATAACGAATCCTGCTGTTTTTTTCGCGGTGACGCTTCAGTGCTATGGATACCATCTTTTCAAGGAGCTGGTCGAAAGATACGCCTGTGGCATCCCATAAATAAAAAGAAAACGAACCCGGTATGGTGTTAATTTCATTGAACCAGATTTCGCCGCTTTCCGAGTGCATCAGAAAATCAAGACGCGCCACACCGGAGCAGCCCATGGCTTGAAAGATCTGGAGGGAATACTGCTGAATTTTTTTTGTTTGTTCTTCGGTGATGGGTGCCGGGATCAGGCGGCTGGCAGAAGCCATGCCTTTTGCTTCGCCATCACCCTGGAGGTACTTGTCTTCAAAGGTGAGCGCCTCTCCACCTGCGATGGGCTGCTCGCATACACTTGTCTGCAGATCCTCCCCGTCTCCCAGGACGGAGCAGTTGATTTCCGTCAGCGGTTCAATCCCCTTCTCCACCAGCAGATCAGTGCTGTAGCGAAAAGCGGATTCCACCCCCATTATCAACTCCTCACGGTTGGTTGCGCGATATACGCCGATACTGCTTCCCAGGCTGCCCGGTTTTACAAAAAGCGGATATCCCATCTTTTCAGCCTGCGTGATGAGCTGCCCCTGTTCCCTGACCCACTGTTGCTCACTGAACAGGACATCAGGGACGGTCGGTATGCCGGCAAGACGGCAGAACTGCTTGGCAATGCGTTTGTCCATGCCCATCGCCGATGCGGTGACACCGGAGCCGGTGTAGGGAATGTTGGCGGTTTCACACAATCCCTGAAAAGCACCGTTTTCACCATCAGAACCATGAAAGGCACAGAGCACCATGTCGATACGCAGTGCAGTCTTTCGACCGAGAAAGCCTCCGGATTTAAATACAAGCACCGGGGATCCGTCAGCAGCAGCCGTCAGATGACAGGGTGTGGCCCCGGACTCCGCCTCGGAGATGTTTTCATAGGACTCCAGTTCAAGAAGATGGTCTCCGGTCAGCCACAGGCCGCTTTTTGAGATATAAAGAGGGATTATTTTCCAGTTATCATCACCCCATGCCGAGGCGGCTTGTATGGCTGTGAGGACCGATACTTCGTGCTCTGGCGAAACCCCGCCAAATGCTATAACCAGGTTCTTATGCATGATCGACTTGATTGCAATGGTTACCGGCTAAGATACAGATTCTTGAACTCAAACGGCTTGCGGAAGTGTTCGTCATCAAAGTCCTTTAGGAAGTAGATGGTTTCCCCGGTTGATTTCATCTCCGGACCAAGCTCTTTTTTGACTTCAGGAAACTTGTCGAACGGGAAAACGGGTTCTTTGATGGCATAGTGCTCAAGCTTTGAAGTCAGGTCGAACTCACTGAGTTTGGCTCCTAGCATGACCTTAACCCCGATTTCGGCTTCCGGCCGGCCGGTGGCTTTGGCCACGAAAGGAATGGATCGGGTGGCTCGCGGGTTGGCTTCGATCACAAAGACTTCCGACCCCTGAATAGCGTATTGGACATTGATAAAACCGCGGACATTCAGGGCTTTGGCGATCTTGATCTGGTACTCCTTCATGGTTTCAATGATCCGTTCATTGAGGGAGTAGGGCGGCAGCACAGCCGTCGAATCACCGGAATGGACTCCGGCCGGTTCCAGATGCTGCATGATACCGCAGATGTGCAGCTGTTCGCCGTCGTAGATGGAGTCGAAATCCACTTCGATGGCATTTTCCAGAAAATGGTCGATCAGAAATTCATTTTCCGGATGGGTTTTCAACAGCAAACGCACATGCTCATCCAGCTCACTTTCCTTCACTGCTATGCACATTCCCTGGCCGCCCAGCACGTAACTGGGTCTGAGCAGAACAGGATAGCTGATGCGCTTGGCTATCTCGGCCGCTTCCCTGGCCGTGAAGGCGGTTCCATAGGCGGGAAAAGGAATTCCCAGCCGGATCAGTGTTTCGGAGAACTTCCCGCGATCCTCGGCGAGGTCCATCATCTCAAAAGGAGTGCCGAAGATGCGGATATTGTGTTCTGTGAGCTGTTTGGCCAGTTTGAGGGCCGTCTGTCCACCCACCTGCAGGATGATGCCTTCCGGTTTTTCGTGCTGAATGATGTTGTAGACGTGCTCCCAGAAGACGGGCTCGAAGTACAGCTTGTCCGCCACATCGAAATCAGTGGATACGGTTTCCGGATTGCAGTTGATCATGATGGTTTCGTAACCCATGTCCCTGGCGGCCAGTACGGCATGCACGCAGGAGTAGTCGAACTCTATTCCCTGGCCGATCCGGTTCGGACCGCTGCCCAGTATCATGACTTTTTTCCGGTCGCTGACTCCGCTTTCGTTTTCCTCGTCGTAGCAGGAGTAGTAGTAGGGAGTGGAAGCCGGAAACTCCCCGGCACAGGTGTCCACCATCTTGAATACGGCACGGATGTTCATCTGCTCGCGTTTCTGCCGGACCTGCTTTTCGGTGATGCGTTCCACATCGCTCTGGCTTAGCAGCCAGGCAATCTGCCGGTCGGAAAAGCCGGCCTGCTTGATCTCCAGCATCTCATCTCTGGAGATGGAATAGAGGGTTTGTCCCTCGGTTCGGTTTTCCAGACTCACCAGATACCGGATCTGCTCCAGGAACCAGGGGTCAACGCTGGTTACGTCATAGATCTCTTCCAGACTTGTGCCCAGTTTGAAGGCGTTGCGTATTTGCAGGCTTCGGTCCCAGTAGGGTTTGAGCAGCCGCTTCCTGACCTCTTCGCGGTTGATCTCCTCATAACCGTCGGCCCCCAGGCCGCCGCGCCCGATCTCAAGCGACTGCCAGGCCTTGTTGAGTGCTTCCGGGAAGGTGCGACCGATGGACATGACTTCGCCTACGGCCTTCATCTGAGTGGTGAGTTCTTCGTCTACCCCGGGAAACTTCTCGAAGTTGAAACGCGGGATCTTGACCACCACATAGTCGAGCGAGGGCTCAAAGCAGGCCGAGGTGGATTGGGTGATCTGGTTGTTGAGCTCGTCCAGATTATAACCGACGGCCAGTTTGGAGGCAATCTTGGCAATGGGATAACCCGTCGCCTTGGATGCCAGAGCCGAGGAACGGCTCACTCTGGGATTGATTTCGATGGCCACCAGACGGTCGGTGCCGGGTTCCATGGCAAACTGAACGTTACAGCCCCCGGCGAAAGTGCCGATAGATCGCATCATCCTGATAGCGGCATCGCGGAGTAGCTGAAACTGTTTGTCGGTCAGCGTCTGCGAAGGGGCTACAGTCACCGAGTCGCCGGTGTGGACACCCATGGGGTCGAAGTTTTCAATGCTGCAGATGATGACGACATTGTTGTTGTTGTCGCGCAACAGTTCGAGCTCAAACTCCTTCCATCCGTGTATCGATTCCTCAAGAAGCACTTCATGGATGGGACTCAGCTCCAGGCCGCGGAGCACTTTCCTCTCGAACTCTTCTTCTTTCCAGATGATGCCTCCTCCCGTTCCTCCGAGCGTAAAGGAAGGCCGGATGACCACAGGCAGTCCGCCAAGCTCCAGAAGGATCTCCTTGGCATCCAGAATCGACTTGGCAGTACGGCTGCGACACTGGTCAATACCGATTTTTTCCATGAGATCGCGGAACTGCTGCCGGTCCTCGGTGATGTCGATCGCATCAATATCCACACCGATGATGGCGATTCCCTTCTGCTCCCAGTATCCTTCATGATGAAGGTCACGGGCCAGGTTCAGTGCGGTCTGACCCCCCATGGTGGGAAGCACCGCATCGGGCTTCTCAATCTCCACGATTTCCTTGATGGAGGCACGGGTCAGCGGCTTGAGGTAAATAGCATCGGCCATGATGGGATCGGTCATGATCGTGGCCGGATTGGAGTTGATCAGCACAACCCGGTAACCCTCTTCGCGAAGGGATCGGCAGGCCTGTGTGCCCGAGTAGTCAAATTCGCAGGCCTGTCCGATGATGATCGGACCGGAGCCGATGAGCAGGATGGTATGGATATCAGTTCGTTTTGGCATATGGGTCAGAATACTTCCAAAAGAAATGGAGAATAAGGTTGTATTGGGTTACGGACCGGTCAGGATGCAGCTGCCTGGTCCTGGTCGGGACCGGCCGGCTGTGTCTGGGAGTTCAGGGTACGCTGCTTGTAACGTCGAATCCGGTCCGTGAAATCATCAAACAGATACGACGAGTCGTGCGGACCGGGTGAAGCCTCGGGATGGTACTGGACGCCGAATCCGTCGAAACGCTTGAAGGCCAAACCCTCAAGAGTCCCGTCGTTCAGATTCTGATGGGTGATTTCGGCCAGATCCTCATGCACCGATTCCGGGTCCACGGCAAAACCGTGGTTTTGGGTTGTGATTTCAACGCGGCCGCGCCGCAGGTTTTTCACCGGCTGGTTGGCGCCGCGGTGTCCCACAAACATCTTTATGACACTCATTCCTTCCGATAACGCCATCAGCTGATGACCCAGACAGATGCCGAACATGGGACGCCCTGTTTCCTTGACACGTCGCACCGTCTCAAGGGCATAGTCCATGGGATTGGGATCGCCGGGGCCATTGGAGAA
>SLHZ01000209.1 GCA_007135895.1 Balneolales bacterium
ACTGGTCATCAGGGCGAAAAAGATCTTGATGCGGGTGGGAAAAACCGTGGCGCTGAAAAACGGAGCGATCATCATGAAGCTGCTGACCCTTACCAGGATCAGGAAGGCGGCCAGGATATAGTCGGGGGATAGCAGCGGCATGAGTTCAAGACCGGACCGGTCTATTGTGCAATAACCGGTATGAATTCGAAGATCTGTTCATAAAAACTGATGGCATACTGAAGCATGAAACCGAACAGCAGGAACAGGATCACAACCACCACCACCATTTTCGGCACATAGCTCAGCGTCATCTCCTGAATAGAGGTTGCCGCCTGAAATATGGCTACGGTCAGGCCGATCACCAGGGCTCCGAGCAACACGGGCCCGGCCAGAACCACGGCGGTGGTCAGCGCTTCCTGAACCCAGTATATTCCCGTATCGGCATTCATGTGTGTTCACCTTTGCATTATTGGAAACTTCGAACCATGGATTCAACCAGCAGGTACCAGCCGTCTGTAAGTACAAACACCAGTATCTTGAACGGCAGGGATACCAGCACCGGCGGGAGGAAGATGATTCCCATGGAGAGCAGGATGGACGTCACCACCAGATCGATCACCAGAAACGGAAGATAGATCATGAAGCCGATCTGAAAGGCGATTCTCAGCTCACTCAGCACATAGGATGGTACCACCACGAACAGTGGCAGATCGGCGATGCTCGCTGCCGGTTCCATTTCCAGCATATCCATGAAAAAGAGCAGTTCCTGTTCCCTTGTCTGCCTCACCATGAACTCCTTGAGCGGGATGGCGGCTTCGGATAGCGCCTGGGCCTGCGTGAGCTCCTCGTTGATATAGGGCTGAATGGCCTGGTTGTTGACCGCGTTGAAGGTCGGCATCATGATAAATATCGTCAGAAACAGGGCCAGTCCGATGAGCACCTGGTTGGGAGGGGACTGCTGGGTCCCCATCCCCATCCTCAGAAAAAAGAAAACGATGATGAGACGGGTAAAGCTGGTCATCATCGTCACGAAAGCCGGTCCGAAAGAGAGGATCGTGATGAGAATCAGTGCCTGAATGGCCAGAGAAAAATCCTCGGCTTCGCCACCGATGGTCAGATCAATTTGGGGCAGGGCCTGTGCTAATACCGTTATCATGACGATTGGCTGAAAAAATCATAAAAGCGGCGGTTGGCTGTTTTATCACCGCCGGCGACCGGTTTCCATTCATCCACGGGGCATCGGTGCAGCAGGGTGATGCCACCCGAGCCCACACCCAGCACCCACACTTCATTATTCACCTCCATGATCCGGATATGCTGGCCCGGTCCGATCACATGGTGGCCCATCTCACGGAACAACCCGCTCTGTCCCTTTGAGGCAGACCGGGTGCGGGTCCAGAACCAGACACCTCCCAGCAAGACAACCATCACCACGAAGGTGCTTAGCGCATTCATGAAAAAGCGTCCCGACCGCAGATCTGCCGGTGCAGTCTCTGCGGTCCGGCCCGTTAGTTCACGCATCTGCTCCTGGCGCTCCGAGGTGGCGGGAGCGGTTTGATCGGGCCGGGTGTAATCCATGCGCGACACCATGAACAGCCAGAGCAGAAGCAGGACAACAGATGTGAGCACCACGATGCCGATCAGTTTCCGGGGATTTCCACCGGATATGTAGTGCCTTGGGTCCATCATTTCAGTCTGGCCAGCCGCTCCCTCGTCGTGATCAGGTTGGTGATGCGCACACCAAAGTGCTCATCGATCACCACCACTTCCCCCTGGGCAATACGCGAATTATTGACCAGGATGTCGACCGGTTCACCGGCCAGCTTGTCGAGTTCGATGATTGATCCCTTTGCCAGCTGCAATACCTTGCCCAATGGCATTTCTATCTGGCCAAGCTGCACGGTGACATCCATCTCCACATCTTTCAGAAGGGCCATGCTACGGGACTGTCCGTTGGCCGGTTTGCCCCGGGATGTTTCAAATGAATCAAACTCCACTTTCTTTCCGGAGATAATCTCGTCTTCCTCTACCTCCTCAGATCGCCTGTCATCATAATCTTCCTCGTCCATGTCAGAAAAGAGCTGGTCGGCCGGACTTCTTTGCGATTCATCCTCATACGGTATTTCTTCCCTCCGGACTTCCTCTTTGGCCGGTTCCTGACCGGCAGATTCATCATCGGCTTTTCCGGCCTCATCCCCGGCACCCTCCCCGGTCTCTTCCTTTTCAGCTGGTTCCTGGCCGGCGGGCTCATCACGTTCTTTTTCTTCCGGAGCCGGACTCGCTTCGGCTTTTTCTTCCGCGGGCTGTTCTTCGGCCGACTCTCCCGGAGCCTGGATGAAAAGTTCCGCCCGCACATCATCATCGGCCAGGCCGCTGATACTCATTTCACTGCGGAAGAAGGTCCCTTTTTTCAGCTTCTCATCCAGCTGACGGGCCGTCAGCACCTCAAGATCACGCAAAGAGACCTTGATATCATTGCGGTCCAGATCTTTTTTCAGCGTGTCGGTGAGCTCAGTGCCGAATTTTTTCAGCAGCTCGCGGGTCGTTTCGTTGTTCTCCTTTTCCTCAACCCCAAGCATGATGCTCGACAGCAGGCCGTACCACTCGGGATCCAGCACCAGGACAGCCGTGCTCTTGCTGACATCGTCCACCATCCGCAAGAAAATATCCTTCTTGTTCAGGCTCTTCTTCAGCTCTTTGGCTTCCTGCGACGTTGCCTTGACAATCTTGATTTTCGATTCCTCCTGCAGTACGGAAGTCAGGAATTTCTCCACATCCGGCAGGATTTTTTCAAGTTCGGCTTTCCAGTTATCCAAGATCATAGCAGTTCCTGTTCGTTAATTTCTTCGATTATCTTAAATATCCTCACCGCCTTTTTACTGCCAAGAACACCGGGATAGGCCGTCATTTTTTTCACTCCGTTGATGCGGACTTCAAGCGGTTCATCGGTTTTCTGTGTCAGTGCAATGGCATCCCCTTCTTCCAGGCGGATCAGCTCCCCGACTGTGAGCCTGGTAACCCCCAGGAGCGGCTGTACTTTTACGCTGATTCGCGATAGTGTATGCTCATATCCTTTCAGCTGTTCGTCGGTGAGCGTGATCTTCCTGCTGTGGGCGCCCATTTGCAGGATGGATTCGTTCAGGGTCTCCTTGAGCAGGCTGTAGGGATAGGATATTTTCAGCGGGATCTTCTCTTCATTGAGTTCGATCTCGAACACCGCCACGATGGAAGGATCGGCCGATGCCATGTGAACATTTTCGGGCTTGCTCTCATAGGATATTGATTTGATGCTCACCTTCATCATGGGATCCCAGGCCGTCACAATCTCCTTGTTCACTGTACGCATGATACGACCCATTACCCGCTCCTCAATGGTGGTGAGCATCCTCATCTCCTCCAAAGAAGAGCCCCGGCCGCCGCTCTGGCGCTCTACCATCTGGATACAGAAACCCGGAGTCATCACCAGTACCATGTCACCCCCCAGTTCCTCGACACTCAGGATATACAGGGCGCTTGGCGTCGGGATGTTTCGCACGAATTCCGAGGTGGCGATCTGATCAATTTTTACGAGCTTGACATCAACCTTCTGCCGCAGGTTGGAGGTGAAAATCCGGCTCAGGTTGCGGCCGAGCACCTCGTGCAGCGTTCGCAATGTCCGCATGATCTCCTTGCTGAACAGCTTGGGATGCTTGAAATCGTACGGCTCTACATACTTTTTCCGTTTTCCTTCCGGTCTGGAATAAGCAAGGTGCATAAAGAATGAGATTGTCGGTTTACGCTCGTTACTGCAAAATGTACTTAGTGAAGTACAAATTGCGTACCGAACGCACTCCGATGGCCAGATTTACTTCCTCGGCCAAATCTCTTCTGAGCAGATCCCTCTCTTCGAATTGAATAAGTTCATTGACGGTCCGACCGGAAAGCACATGATTGAAGCGGTCTTTGATCTTCATCATGTTCTGGTCGACCAGTATCGCATGGTCATGATGCGACAGTTCCATGCCAATTTCCACGATCAGGAACCTCTGGGCATTGGTTCCGGCCGGATTGGCAATAATTTCATCCATGGTATAGGTGACGGAATAATCGGGCAGTGATCCGAATACAAAAACGTAAATATCACGGTAGTGCTCATCGACCAGCACGTAGGCCCCGATGGCCTGACTGATTACCAGCAGGGCCAGCAGGAAATATTTTCCCCCGAGCAGAAATTTTGAGCTCTGCTTATCACCGGCGGCTTCCGTAGTTCCCGGACCGTCTGTCTTATTTTTGCTGATAGCTGGCATGCTAATGTTATCGACAACTGCTGCTCGTTTCCTAAGCCCTGCTGTTCGTTTCCTGAATCCTACTGTTCGTTTCTTAAGCCCTGCTGCTCGTTTCTTAAAACCTGCTGCTAGTTTCCTGAATCCTACTGCTCGTTTCCTAAGCCCTGCTGCCAGAGTGGTTCCTGGTCAGATAGGTCAATATACGCATCATCGTAACGAATGTAAATCTCAACCCGACGATTTGCCTGGCGTCCTTCTTCTGTATTGTTATCGGCTATGGGCCGAAACTCACCATAGCTGCTGGCTTTGAAAACTTCCGGTTGAAGTCCGCTTTGCCCTTTTATAAACCGCAGCACCTGCACAGAGCGGGCCGCACCCAGGTCCCAGTTGGACCGGTAGTAGGCCGTTGCCCGCAGGGGCACATTATCGGTGTGTCCCTGGATTTCCGTTTCGTAGATATCCTCGGAGAAAAGTCCGGCTATCTGGTTAAGGATAAGCTGCGCCTGGGGCAGCAGGTCCGAGGATCCGCTGTTGAAGGTAACCGATTCACTGAGTGTAATGCGGATGCCTTCGGGTATGAGTGCGATGTCGAAGAAATCTCCCAGATCGTTATCTTCGATATACTCGATGAGTTCCTCCCATCGCTCCATCCTCTCACGCATAATCTGCTGATGGCGGTCGGTACGCAACTGGTCAATAACGGTCTGCTCTTTCTGCATCACGCCAATACCACCCCTGAACCGCTGCAGAAACTGATTCAGGGTTTCCAGATCAACCCCCGGCGTGAGCATGTACAGAACGACAAAGAAGACCAGCAAGAGGGTCACCATGTCGCTGTAGGTCATCAGCCAGTTTCCAGTGTCTTTCTTAGATCTTCCCATGGGCTGCTTTGCTGTTCAATCCAGAATTGATAGAGCCTTTCCTCCCGCTCTTTGGTAATGCGTATTCCATCGTGGTATTGCAGATACTCCGAGCGCAGTCGGGGATCCAGGAAACTCAGCATCTTCTTCTCCATGATGCGCGGGTTTTCGCCGTCCACAATCGACATGATGGAGATCCGGAACATCCGCTTGCGGTTGATGTCCATTTCACTCAGGTACTCCAGCTTGCCTGCCAGCGGATTGAAGATCATGTTGGCGAAGATGGTTCCATAGAGGGTGGTCAGCAATGCAACCGAAAGACCGGCGCCAAGCGACTCGGGGTCGGAGATATCCTGAAGCATGAGAATCATTCCGATTACCGTACCGATCATGCCGAACGCCGGGGCATAGCCGGCCATGGAGTAGAGAACGTTGGTGGAGATATCCACTCTTCGTTCCATCCCCTTGATCTGGTCGTCCAGAATACTCTCCAGGTTATCTTTGCTTACGCCGTCTATGGCAAGCTGCAGGCCGTTCTGAAGAAAACTCTCTTCGATATAGGGAACATCCTTGTCCAGCGGCATGAGCCCGCCGCGACGGGCGCGACGGGCAAAGAGGTTCATCAGCTCAATATCGGTTCTCAGGTCAACAGCCTTGGCTCTCATCATGCTCACAATCGTCTCGAAGCTGTCCTGAATATTTTCCCAGCTGTAGTTGATCATGGTTGCGGCAATCACCCCGCCAAGGACGATCATCAGCGAGGCCAGACTGGCAAATGCTATCAGGCTACCCTGACTCATGATAGCAAAGATCACCAGGCCGAACCCTCCAAGGAAACCTATGAGAGTTGAGCGATCTATCATACCGATTTTATCGGCATCCCACCCGGAAAATCAAGCGACGGCCGAATAAAATCGGGGATTATTTTCAGGACAGCTTTGCCGCAATACAGCCAGGTGCGGCGTTTTCGTTTGCCACTTCAGGTCACTCTGTACTTAGCGACTTAAGCTTATCAGTCCTATTAAATAGTATCATATGACCACAAGATAACATAACTGATCGGGTTACTCTTTTCCTGACATGTCAGGCTTCACCCTGCTTAACGCTTCAGATTAACCGCTTCCATGAGCATGTCATCGGCCGTGGAGATGACCCTTGCATTGGACTGATAGGCCCGCTGCGAGGTGATCATTTCGGTGAATTCCTTGGCCAGGTCCACATTGGAGCCTTCCAGATTCCCCGAGTTGATACTTGTTTCAGCCAGTGACTCAGCCGATGTAATGAATAGCTCACCGGCAGCAGAAGTCGGCCTGAAAAGACCACCGCCCAGCATGTCGAGGCCGTTGTCGTTCTGCACCTGCGCGATGGCAATCTGTGCCAGTGTCTGATTCTGACCGTTATTGTAAATACCTACCAGCCGGCCTTCCCCGTCAATGGCCACATCCAGAAGCTGGCCCTGGCCGTATCCGTCCTGGGAAAGCACTTTGGCGGTGTTACTGCCGGCATATTGGGAGAAACCTACGCCCTGGTCTTCTTTTCCAAGATGAATGGTGAAATCCAGGATATCGGCTCCGTTGTCCGGGTCGAAATTTCCAATACTGAGTTCCGATGAAGCCGGGACATCCAGGACGCCCTGGGCGTCACACGTACCCAGCAGGTTGCCATCAGGACCAAATCGTACAAAACCATCGGTTCCATCAAGCGGAGGACCCGGTTGCGGGTCAAAGTCAGCAAACTTGATATCATAGCTCCACAGGTTTTGTGTATCGTCAGGATTGGCGGGGTCAACCGGCTGTTTTGTAAATTCAATCACCACGGAGTGGGCGTTGCCCAGACTGTCGTAGATCGTCGTACTCATCACACGGGAGGTTCCTTCATCGCCGGACAGGTTGCCGGTAATAACCACCTCACTGGTTTCCCTTGGCTGAAATACATTTTCAAAATCGACCCGGATATTATCAGTACGCCCGCCAGGCTGAACGTTGCCGTCACGGTCAGCGGTGTATCCCTGTACAAATCGTCCTCCCGGATCCACAAGGAACCCGTCCTTGTTGAATACAAAATTACCGGCCCTTGTAAGGTAGTTTTGCGCCTGGCCATGGACCAGGAAGTAGCCACGTCCGTCGATGGCCAGGTCCGTTCCCCTGCCGGTCGACTGCATCACCCCCTGGGAAAAATCCCGGTCAATAGAGGCAACCCGCACACCCAGTCCAACCTGGTTGTTGGTTTGCGGTGAGGATTCCCCCCCGGCATCCGCCCTGCCCAGACGCTGATTCATGAGTTCGGCAAAAGTGACCCTTGAAGCTTTAAAACCTGCCGTTTCCACATTGGCGATGTTATTGCCTATAACGTCCATCTTGGTTTGAAACGAACGCAAACCACTGACGCCTGAATTTAATGCTCTGATTAATGCCATGACTTTTCTCCTTTATTTCAGCTGTTTACAGCTGTGTGTTCCGAATCGGAAGCCTGTTTATGTTGTTTGCTAAAAATCTGATTTACAAGGGTATGCCCACTTCTTCCACATCCCCGATGGGAACCTGTACCCCATTGATCGTTAATTTGACACCTTCAGCGGAATATCTGACCCTGCTGACAATTCCCTCTACAAATGTAAGAGCGCCAATGGAAGCATCGCTTTCGTCCTTTGCTTCGATACGCACTTTGTACTGGCCGTCCGGCATACGCTGACCGTCATTATTGAGACCGTCCCAGGTCCAGCTGCGGGTATCCCCCGGTACATTGTGAAGGACTTCCCGCCGGACTTCACTGCCGCTTTCATTCGTGATGATGATTTCAACTCTTGCCGCTGTCTGATTGAGTTTATAATGGATATCGGCCGTCTCAGCCGGCGAAAGCATCACCGAATCGGAAACCGCCTTGACATGCTTGCCGGTCAGTGAAGCGGCCAGGGAGTTGGTCAGTCCCATGCTCATGAGCTCCTGGCTGTAGTACAAGGCATTGATCCCCTGATTCAGATTAATCAACTGTTCCACTGAGTTAAATTGTGCCAGCTGGGAGGCGAACTCGGCTCCGTTCAGCGGATTGATGGGATCCTGATGCCGCATTTGTGCCACCAGCAACTGCAGGAACTGCTGCTGACCCATCTCATTTCGCTTGGCTTGATTGCCCTGGTTGAAAGCCGAGCTTGTCTGATTGTTTATTTGATTAATATCCATTTTATTCTCCTCTAAGCGGTCCATTCCATCTTATTGTAGCCAAAATCCCGCACAGGCTTCGGCACAATACTGTCTACAGCCTGCGGTTCCGTCTTGCCGGACCCATCGTGATTTTCCCTGTCTCCGGTTCTCGCCTTTTGATGCGATGAGTCTTCAAATAACGGAGTAAACTCATCCGAATCATCGCCGTCCATCTCCAATTCAATACGAATGCCGCACTCTTTTTCAAGATGTTGCCTGATATCATGGAGATGCTGGTGCAAAATCCGCGACAGTTCACTGCTGGAAGATCCGAGCCTGAGCTGCAGCACCCCGTCGGTTTCACGCATGGAGATACGAATTTCCCGGTTTCCTTCCATGGCAAAACGGTGATTCATCCAGCTGCCCGGCTTTTGCTGGGCCGATTTTCGGACATGGTGTACTAACCGGTAGATATTCTGAAGAAACTCCTGTCTGATATCCGCGTTGGCTACCGGCATCAAGCTCATGCGCGATAAGGCCATCCGTTGTTCTTTCTCCTCAATCTCTTCTACTGATTCAGAAAAGTGAGACGCATGAAACTCTTCCAGTGCCGGCCAGGCTGGCGAAGCAGCATCCAGTGTGATACTCTCGATTGTAAAACCAGCCGGAACAGGCGTTAATGCCGGTAATAGAACGGGGTTGGCCAGCACATTCTGCTGCACCTGCCGAACCGTACTCCCTGGCGTGGCATTCCGGTTTGCAGGTGAAACGGAGGGCTTACCATGATCGGCCATCCCTTGTTGTCCGGCTTGCATGTCACCGGCCATTTTTTCAGTTGCGATGACAGGAAAACGGATATCCCGGAAAGGGTCAACCTGAGGATCCGCCGTGATCGGCAAATCAACTTTTTGTGACAAATCCGGGTCTTTCGATCTATCGTCTCCAGCCTCTCCTGCCAATGATCCATCATGATGGGAGAAAACCCCTTCCAGCCTCACCTGTTTCAAAACGGGGATTTTCGTATGATCACTTACTGCCTGATTCTTCCCATGGATGTATCCGCCCTGACCGAATGGACGGTATGCCGCATTACCATCCGGCTTGCCTGTCCCGGTGGTTGCTTCCGAATTTGATGTTTCACTGATAATTGCCGGATTATCTGAAGTCCCGGCGGGCTGTTTGGCCTGATGGCCTTGTGTTATATCAGAGCGCTCTGTGGCGGTCTCAACCGGTATTTTGTTCTCTGTTACCGGCAAACTGGCCGTAGTGGTCGATCCGGCTTGAACCGTTGTAGCCTGCGATGTTGTCCCGCCCTGAGCTGAGCCGGTTTGCAGGGCACCAACCGGAGGTGTCAGGCTTTTCCCTGGCCCGGTTTGCACCGTTGAATTCGGCGGCATTGTTCCGGTGGCGTCTGATCCAGCCTGAACCGTTGCAGCCTGCGAAGTAGCCCCGCTTTCAGTTGATCCGGTTTGCAGCGTACCAGCCGGAGGCGTAACGCTTGCGCCTTGGCCAGTTTGTGCCGTTGCAGCCTGCGAAGTAGCCCCGCCCTGAGCTGAACCGGGTTGCAGCATACCAACCGGAGGCGTAACGGTTTCACCTAAACCAGCCTGAACCGTTGTACCCAGCGGAGCCGGCTGCAAAGAAATCCCGGGCGATGGATTCACTGCCGCGGGCAAGCCCTTTTGTGTTGAAAAAGATCCGCTTTGCTTCATTCTTTGGAGCTGACTCTTGGGTGCGGAGTCCGTCTCACCTGCTATCCCGTTTGCCAGGGTACCCGTTTGCAATGCTCCGGCTTGCATTACTCCCATTTGCAATACCAGTGCTTGCAGTGGCCCGGACCATGCATTCCCCATCGGTGCCGCCGGGGCTTCTGCCCATAGCATACCCGGTGACCCGACCGGCACTCCGACCGGTGTTATCTGCCCTGTATCGACTGGTGAGCCGCCTCCCACCGGTACATCAGACGCCAGAATCTTCCCGGTTTCCGCATGGGATTCCTGCCACAGTGACGCCATCATAGGCATGAAAGGAGAATTTCCCTCCGCTGCAGATTTCATTTCAGAGAGCGGACTCTTCTCTATCTGTTTCTCTATCCGTGATGCGTTGTCACCAACCTCCCCGGTACCCGATTCGGTTTTTTTCGGATCGTTTTTTTCTCCTTTTTCATCATCAGGACAACCGGCTGTTTGGAACACATCAAAAAAAGATGACCCGCGGGGGGATTCTTCCCGGAGATCCCCGGTTGCCGCAACAGGAAGACCTTTGGTTGAAAGCAGAGGCTTCTCAGCGGCCTTATCTTGAGTCAATAGCTGCAAGAAACTCATAACATCACCTCCGACATAAGATCCGCGGCTACCCTCGGATCCAGGGAACGCAAAAGCTTTTCCCGCTGAATGGTCCCACTGTGACGATACATACGAATGAGTTCGGAGCGTTTCATATTCCGGACAATAGGCGCCAGCTCTTCTTCGTCCAGGTTCAACAGACTTTTTATCCTCTCGGAAAACTCCTCATCCGGTATCCGGGGATCCTGCATCTCCTGAAGAATGGCAACCGGTGAACCGTCAACCGGTAAAAATTCATCCATCTTCTCCCACTCTCTTATCTCCAGCAGAAGATCGGCATTGAGAACCTCCAGAGAATCAACCTTGTCCAACAGATCGCGATTCATAGCCTGAAGAGTATTGATTTCTTTTTTCATCAACTCATACTCCTCCTCTGAAAGGTGGCCCGGACTCCAGATATTTCCAACTGATTCATCCTCTTCCAGTTCCAGCATGGTCTCGAACTTTTCCTTGTTCA
This sequence comes from Balneolales bacterium, assembly GCA_007135895.1. Taxonomy (GTDB): domain Bacteria; phylum Bacteroidota; class Rhodothermia; order Balneolales; family Natronogracilivirgulaceae; genus SLHZ01. The sequence goes on from SLHZ01000209.1 coordinate 11,050, forward strand.
CGATGGGATACAGGAAGAAAATGAGGAGAAAAACCCCCAAAAATGATCCAATTATAATTCCAAGGATTTTCAAGACTTTCATCTTGTCTACCTGCCAAAGAATTGAGCGGCTATTTCATCCATCCGGATTCGTTCCTTTCGCGACTCTTCCTTCATATAGGAGTGGTGTTCGCGTTCTTTTGCCTTTTCCAGAATATGGGTGTCGCGGTGTGCCTTGACCAGCTTGTTTCGTTCATTTTTTACCGCGACTTCTGCCTTTTCGATATCACGATCCAGTTTCTCCATCACCTGGTGAGTCTGCTCCAGGTGGGCATAGCTGTTGCGCAGTTTGTGAATGTCATAGACACGATGGCTGTCTTTCTGGGAAAGAAATTCCTCCAGGCCGGCAGCAATCTTGGTGCGCTGTTCCGATATATCCTGCTGGATGCGTATTTTTTCAGCCAGTTTCTGTTTCTGGATTTTTTCCCGGTGCTCACGTACATTCAAAACCGGTTGCAGAGAAAATTTGAATTTCATCTATTTATTATTTTTGAATTCAAGCGGTCAGATGGAGCATTCATGGAAATAATCATGCGCCTGTGTGACCGGATCAGGTGACGATTTCTCTCAGCCTGACCCACAGGTTGTCACTGAAGTCTGCCTCGTCCATACCCTGCTTCAAAAATGATTCCAAACCCGGATTTTTTTTGATGGCATCATCAATTTTCGGATTGGATCCTTTCACGTACGCCCCAATATTGATCAGATCCTCGGCTTCACGGTACGTAGCCAGTATTTCTCGGGCCTTCATGGCGGTCGCCCGGTCTTCGGTGCTGATGATATGGGGCATGACCCGTGAAACGCTTTCCAGGACATCAATGGCCGGATAGTGGTTTTTGTGTGCCAGTCGTCGTGAAAGCACGATATGGCCATCCAGAATGGAGCGGACGGCATCGGCTATGGGTTCGTTCATATCGTCATTATCGACCAGAACCGCATAAAGGCCGGTAATGCTGCCCTCTCTTGTTTTTCCGGCTCGTTCAAGTAGCTTGGGGAGCATGGTGAATACACTGGGCGTGTATCCCTTGGTGGTAGGCGGTTCGCCGGAGGCCAGCCCTATTTCCCGCTGAGCCATGGCCACGCGGGTCACAGAGTCCATCATGAGCAGGACATTTTTTCCTTTGTCACGGAAATATTCGGCAATAGCGGTAGCTGTGGAAGCTCCCTTGATACGGCTCATGGCCGCCATATCGGATGTAACGGCAACCACAACCG
>SLHZ01000031.1 GCA_007135895.1 Balneolales bacterium
ATGAAAAAGAGCAAAGAGGCACCATGCGGTCACCGGCTCAGCGCATCTTGCGAAACTCCTGATTAAAGGGGTTTACTCCGGCTTTTTCTGTGACAATAATAGACCCGTAGCCCGTAGCCCGGTGACAGTCGTTGCAGGCTCTGACGAGAACCATCTGTTTTTCACGGAGCTGCTCCCAGTACCCGCCCTCGAGCAGATCCTCCATGGTGTCAATAACGGGCTCCAGCATACTCTCGGTCAGCAGACCGACGGGCTGCCCGCCATAAAACAGATTTGATTCAATAAGATCCTCGGCGGCTTCCTCCAGTTCATGAAGATAGAAATCCACCAAATCAGCATGCTCCGCCTCGATGGCATAATTAAGCTTGTGCAACTGCGTCTGCATTTGGCTCATTACCGTATAAAGATCCGGCTCGCCAAGCTCCTCCAGAGCTTCTGTCATTGTCTTTTCCAGACCGGAGATCCGGCTCCAGAGCCAACCACTCAGAATGAGCAATACTACAATAAGAAGGGTTTGCAACACAGTGATTTTTTTCATGACAGCTTAAATTTTATGGGTTTGAGATAAGCTAAACGTAAAATACATTGACGATACATCGGGGTATGACCCGTTCGCGGATAATACCTCATTACCCGACTTTACTGCATAATATAAAAAAACCGTATCAGTACACCTCTACAAAAAGCCGGTCACCGGGCCGGACTCGTTTTTTCAGATCCCCGGTATCCCATTGCTCCGGCGGTTTGACATTCAGCTCCTCCGATATTTTCAGGTAACCGGCATGCCCCTGTCGCACCAGCATTGAAAAAAGCCCAATCTCCATACCTTTCAATCCACAGATATAGATCAGCGTGTTTTCCCGTGACAGGATGGGTTCCAGTATCTCCTGTGAATCCATAAGGTGATGCTGCACATAGTTTTTTCTTCCGTCCGGCCGCAGTCCTTCTCTTGAAACCGAGGTAAGGTAATGGAAGTTATCATGACGAACCGACATTTCCCGGAAATAATCATAATAGAGCAGATCCGTACTGTAGGGCGCTCCAAAAACCAGGGTGACCTGGTTCCGGAAGCCCGGACGCTCAAGGAGGTCGGCCAGCATCCCGCGATATGGCGCCACTCCCGTGCCTGTTGCAAATAACAGATAGTTGAAATCATCCGCGTTTTCGGGAAGAACAAAGCGCTTGCCGCTCGGTCCGGTCATTTTGACGGTTTCGCCGGGATTGAAATCACTCAGATAGTTCGAACAGAGTCCCAGAAACAGTTTCTGAGTGTCATGTTCTTCATCAATCACCCGCTTGATGGTCGTGGCAATGAGCTTTCCCTCTCCGTCCTCGCCCCGGCTGGGGGAAGCGACCGAATAGAGACGGACTTTCGCGGGACTCCCGTCTCGCTCTTTCAGACCATAAGGTAATATTCCTATGCTTTGCCCGGCCCGAATGTGTCCCTCGAGGGCCGTGCCACTGACATCGAAGGTGATGTGACGAATTTTATTGGGACTGGCCTCGAGTGTGGCGATCTGGTTATCGACAATGGGAACCTCGACCGGATTGGCGGGTTTGTAAAGGTTAACCGCTACCTCCGGAAAAATGATTTTGGGTCGACTGTGCATCTGATTCTGCCTATCTTTAAAGAGTTTGGTAAATACAATCAAGTTTACAATAACTTTTCATGAAATACACCTTTCCACATGATGAAGTGCGCTGGGGTGTGATTGGCGCCGGCAGTGTGTGCCGCGTCAAAAGTGCGCCGGCAATGAACAAAATACCCGGATCCCGGATTGTTGCCGTCATGCGCCGCAACAGCCTGCTGGCGGAAGAATATGCGCGTCAACATGCCATTCCAAAATGGTATGACAATGTGGATAAACTTATTGGAGACAAGGAGGTAAACGCCGTATATGTCGCCACGCCACCCCATGTTCATGCGGAGATAGCCATCAAGGCGGCCGAAGCCGGTAAGCCCGTATATGTTGAAAAGCCAATGGCTCGGACATGGAAAGAGTGTCAAGAAATGATACGGGCCTGCGAGAAAAAACGGGTGCCGCTTTTTGTGGCCTATTACCGGCGCATGCTTCCCAACTACCGGATGATACGCCGTCTGATCCGTAACGGAGTCATTGGAGAGGTACGATCCGTCCATATTCAAATGAACAAGGCTGGGCGGCCAAACTTCGACTGTGATCCGGACAACTGGCGCGTAGATCCTGCCCTGGCGGGTGGCGGTTATTTTTATGATCTGGCCTGCCATCAACTCGACTTTCTGGACTATCTGCTGGGCCCTGTCGAATCAGCCACAGGCTTTACGGCCAATCAGGCGGGCCTTTACAAAGCCGAAGATATGGTAGCCGCATCATTCCGTTTTCAAAATGGGGCGCTCGGAACGGGCAACTGGTGTTTCACCGCCTCACCGTCGGCGGTCACGGACCGGATCACCCTGACCGGCAGCAAGGGGGCCATCATCTACCCCTCTTTCGCTGGCTACTATTTTGATCTCATTGTCGACTCGTCATCGGACGATACCCGTAAGATGCTTCACGATGCAACACAAAGCGGGCACCATGAAATGCCACACATAGAAATAACGCAGGAAAAACAGGCTGCGGAAAACATGACAGATAAACAATTAATGGACGAAAGGATAACGGGCGAAAAGCTAACAGGAGACAAATTTGCAGGGGAAAGGAAACTCGGAGAAGCAATAGAAGAAAAGGCAACGTTGCGTTTCCACTTTGATATCCCGAAACATATTCAACAACCCCTGATAACCACTATTGTCAAGGAACTGCTGGGTGTAACCGATTCACAGGGAAACCCGATCCACTGTCCAAGTACCGGCGTGAGTGCCGCCCGGACCAATCGCATCATGGAAGAAATATTTCATCCGGCCGGTTTTCCAGCCGGATAAAAACCGGCAATAGTGGTCTTCCGGTCAACGCCATACCACTCCAGCCACGCCCCCCCGTCATTAGCGGACAGATGATCCACCCGAAAGCTCATGCCGCTTTCTCCGGAAGCTACCGTCGCCACAATGGAGCAAAGCTCTTTTCGCCGCTGGAACCAGTTGGCCAGAACACTCAGCGACTGAACACGACGCCGGTGAAAAAATGCTGTGGTCCGCGCCAGCCGCCGGTATCGAATGAAACCATTTTCCCGGTCAAAGCCCGCCGCGGCATCGCGGCAAGAGAGCCAGGCCGCCAGGCCGGCC